>JBDSAB010000222.1:0-11850 GCA_039922395.1 Caldimonas sp. | reverse complement strand
CGGCAGCGCCTGCAGCTCGCGATCACGCCGATGGTGGTGGTTCTCGCGGTGTCGACGCTGAAGGCCTTCAGCACGACGAGCTGCCCGTGGCATCTGACCGCGTTCGGCGGCACGGCCCAGTGGATTTCGCACTGGACGTTCGGCAACGGCGGTGACGGCGGCCCTGGCCACTGCTTCCCCGCGGGACATGCGGCCGCGGGGTTCGCCTTCATCGGCGGCTATTTCGTGTTTCGCGAACGCGATCCGTTCACGGCGCGCGCCTGGCTGCTGACGGCCCTGCTGGCGGGCTTCCTGCTCGGTGGCGCGCAGCAGGTGCGCGGCGCGCACTTCATGAGCCACACGCTGTGGACCGCGTGGATCTGCGCATGCGGGGCCTGGCTGGTCGACCTCGCCGCGGGCCTCTTGCGCCAGGCGGCAACCTCTCGAAACGCCATCGCCCTGCAGCTGGAGAGCCCTTCGTTGCTGGACTGAGCGGGGCCGTGCGGCAGAGCGTGAACAGTCGCCGTGGGCGGGTCGAACCCCGCTGACGCCGGCGCGGAACTCGCGTACGGTCAAGCCCGCACGACGGCGGAGGAACCGAAACGTGGCATGGTCGCGCAAGGCTCTGGCGGCAACGATCCTGTGGTCTTTCTGGCAGTCGTCGCTGGCCGACATCGTGCCGAGCGTCCGCTCGCGCGCCGACGAGCGGGTCTACCCGCGCGGCGCCGAGGTGCCTGACGACGCGACCCTCGAGGCGAGCGGTGCAGTCGTCGGCAGCGTGCGCCACGTGCGCCTGAACGTCTTCGACCCGAGCCTGCCGGCCGAGGACACGACGCTGTTCCGCGTCGCGAACCGGATCCACATCGTCACGCGCGAGTCGACGCTCGGTGCGCAACTGCTGTTCGCGGCCGGTGATCGCTACGACAGTCGGCTGCTGCAGGAGTCCGAACGCATCCTGCGCGGCAAGCCGTATCTGCGCGATGCCCGCATCCGGCCGGTGCTCTTGCGCGACGGCGTGGTCGACATCGAGGTCATCACGCAGGACACCTGGACCTTGAAGCCCGAAGTGCAGTACGGCCGCAAGGGCGGTCGCACCACAAGCGGATTCGGGATCGAGGAGCACAACCTGTTCGGCACCGGTGCACGCTTCGGCGTGGTCGCCAAGTCGGGTCTCGAACGCGATACGAAGCAGGTCTTCTACAGCGACCCGAACATCGCGGGCAGCCGCTGGCGGCTCGACGCCCAGTCGGCCTGGAACAGCGACGGCCGCTCCCGCTCGTTCAATGTCGAGCGCCCGTTCTACGCGCTCGACGCGCGCTGGGCCTCGGGCATCGCCTGGCGCGACGAACGCCGTGTCGATTCGGTCTACGACGACGGCCGCGTCGTCGACCGGTTCTCGACCCGCGAGCGCTTCGGCGGCGTCTACGTCGGCCGATCGAGCGGACTGCACGACGGCTGGGCGACGCGCTGGACTGCCGGCCTCGCGGTCGACGAGCGTCGCGCGACGACGGTTGCCGATTCGCTCGGCAGCGTGGTGCCGCGTGATCGCCGGCTGACCTACCCGTGGGTCGGCCTCGAGCGAATCGAGGACGACTTTCGCGAGGCGCGCAACCAGGACCAGATCGCGCGCACCGAAGACGTCGAGCTCGGCTGGCGGATGCGCCTGCGTCTCGGCGTCGCAATGGCTTCTCTCGGTTCCGATCGCAATGCCGTCGTGTTCGATACGCGGGTGACGAAGGGCCTGCAGCCGGACGAGCGCCAGACTGTGCTGCTGAGCGCGGGCGCGACCGGCCGCATCGAGCGCGGCGGCTTCGACGACACGACGGCCAGCGCGTCGGCGCGCTACCACTGGCGTCATTCGCCGCGCCGCAGCCTGTTCCTGGGTCTGTCGGCCGATCGCGGCAGCCGTCTCGACGTCGACTCGCAGCTCACGCTCGGCGGCGACAACGGCCTGCGCGGCTATCCGTACCGCTTTCGCACCGGACAGGGCCGGTGGCTCTTCACCGCGGAGGAGCGCTGGTTCACCAACTGGTATCCGTTCCGCCTCTTCAACGTTGGCGGCGCGGTGTTCTACGACATGGGTCGGGTCTGGGGCGGCAATCAGCTGTCGGTGCCGATGGCGTCGCCGATCGGTCGACAGGACGGTCTGTTGCGCGACGTCGGCATCGGCCTGCGTCTCGGCAACAGCCGATCGGCCGTCGGCAGCGTCGTCCACATCGACATCGCCTACCCGATCGACCGCGAAGCGTCGATGCGCAAGGTCCAGATTAACGTCGAGGCCAAGCGGACTTTCTAGAGGATTCGGGACCGTTCATCGACCGCTGCGGTAGCGCAGCACCGCGCGTTCGAGATCGTTCAGCTCGTCGCATGGCAGCAGGCAGATCTGACGCAGCGCGTCGAGGTGCTTCTCGGCCCCGGCGAGGTCGCCGGTCAGCAGGTAGGTCTCGCCGATGTATTCATGCGCACCGCGGTGGCGCGGCTCGATCTCGATCGCGCGCTTGTAGTGCCGAAACGCGAGGTCGTACTGTTTCAAATTGCGGTGCGCATAGCCGAGGATATTCTGCAGGTCGGCCTGCTCGGGATGGCGGAGCTCGGCGCGCTTGAAGCGCCGCACCGCCTCGTCCCAGTCCTTGCGATCGACGGCGCGCTTGCCGGCCGCGTAGTCCTCGTCGCGCGCCGCGAGATCGGGGTCGACTTCGTACGGCTCGGCGCGCGCGCCGGCCGCCGCCAGCGCCAGCGTGGCGCCGACCAGCGCGGCGCGAAGCAGCGCGCCGGACCGGGTCACCGCTGGGCGACGGTCTTGGCCTTGACGAGCTCAGGGCGCATCGTGTCGGCGTCCTTGGCCAGCGCGACCAGCTTCTGGTAATAGCTGGCCGCCTTCGTGTTGTCGCCCGCCATCTCGGCTGCGCGTGCCGCGCCCAGGTAGTTGCGGAAGCGGTTCGGCTCCCGCGTCTGCGAAGCCTCGAACTCGCGCAGTGCGAGGTCGGGCTGCTTCATCTCGAGCAGCATCTCGCCGAGCAGCTCGCGCGCGGGCACCACGCGGGCCGGCGTGACGATGTGCTTCTCGTTGCGGTCCTCGAGATCGGCGGCCGCGCGCATGAACTTCAACGCGTCTTCCGACTTGCCTTCGCCGGCCGCGATCCAGCCGGCTGCCGCGAGGCGCTGGATCTCGACCTCGGTGGCCCAGTAGCTGTTCTTCGCGGCGAGCAGCGCCTTGTGCTGCGTCTCGAGTTGATCGGCATCGCGCCGCGCCGATGCGAGGTCGCCGCTGCGCGCCGCGCCGACGCTGCGCGAGAAATAGGTGATCGCCTCGACGAACGGATAGGTGCTGCCCGACGGCTGCAATTGCGCGCCTTCCTGCCACGCGCCGCGCTCGAACGCGTAGCGCGCCGGCATCGCAGCGATTGCGTACGGCGCGACGAAGCGCGCGCTGATGCCGGTGACCTTCATCGCATCGTCGATGGTTCGGCGTGCCTCGGCGTCGCGGCCCATCTGCAGGTAGGCGTAGACCATGTAGTCGACGGCGTGATAGGCCTCGTCCGGCTCGTTGCCGGCCTTCGCGACTTCCATCGAGCGCTTGTTCGTGGCGGCTGATTCCTGCCACGCACCGACCCGCGTGAAGATGTGCGACGGCATGTGCAGCGCGTGCGGGGCCGCCGGCGCGATGCCGGCATAGCGGCGCGCCGCGACCAGGCCCTTCGCGGCGATCGGCGGTGCGTCGTAGCTGTGGATCAAGTAATGCGCCACGCCCGGATGGTCAGGGTACTTCGCGAACTTCGTTTCGAGCGCCGATGCCGCCTTCAGGTAGGCGGCGTAAGTCTGGTCGGCCTGCGTCTGAGTGCCGGCGGTGTACAGCGCCGAGAAGATCTGCGCCTCGTCGTCGTCGGCGTAGCGCTGCGCCAGCGCTTCGTACGCCTTCGCGCGGGCCAGCTGACGATCGCGCTCGGAGCGGGTCGCGAAGTCGGCGTAGTAGGCCGCTACGGCCTCGATGTAGCCGCGCTCGCGTTCGGTCTTCGCACCGATGCGCCGGCCTTCGTCGATCGCGGCCTGCGCCGCCTCGGCGCCCTTCGGCGAGGCGCCCTGTCCGGCGAGCGGATTCGACATCAGGATCGACGCGATGCCCCAGGTCGCGATCGCGCACTGCGGGTCGTCCTTCAGGACATCGCGGAACGCCTTCTCGCCGGCCGAGTACCAGAACGAATGCAGCATTGCGACGGCGCGCTCGAACGCCGGCTGCACCTTCGGATCGCAAGTAGACGGGAACGCGACCTTGCCGAGCGGGCCGGTCTGCGAGTCGGTGTCGTGGGCCTGGACCGGGTTGAAGAGAGCGCCGGCGAGAACGATCGGCAGCGCGAGCAGGCGGGACGTCATGGCTTCCTCCGATGACCGGCTGCGAGAGCGCCGGGGCCGTTGACTCTGCGCCGTTCAGGCAGTCGGGTCAAGTGCGCACCGGAGGGGATCGATCGGTCGCGTGGTCAGGCCTCGCGGCCCGTCAGCCGCGTGCTCGGTGCGGCGAGGTAGTACCACTCGTGACCGACCTCCGCCTTCGGATTCGGAAAGACGATGAAGCCGTCGAACGGTGCGGTCAGTCGGGTGCCGTCGTGGCGCGTGCCGATCGGTTGTCCGCGCTGGACCGGATCGAAGCTCTTCCAGGTTTCGGCAAAGGCATCGTCGGGATGGTGCCGGTCGATCACCTCGCACAGGCTCAGGCACTCGACGCTTCCGGCCGGCGTCGGGTCGGGCTCGTCGGTCAGCCCCAGATGGGCCAAGGTGGCGCGGATCGCGCGGTAGCCGACCTCGGGCGCCTCGGGATCGGCGTGCTGACCGCATTCCAGTGTCAGCGCGCAGCCGCCGGTCGAGCGCATGAATTCGGTGGTGCCGATCCCGTAGCGCGGGTCGAGGTCGAGCTGCGCGGCCGGCAACGTGGCCGCGATCTCGCGCCGGCGCGCGACGCCGGCGGCATAGGTGGAGAGCCAGCCGTCGACCGCACGCGAGACGCCGAGACGCCGCGCGAGCGCTTCCTCGCGCGCAGCGTGCCGGAACGGCTCGAGCGGGCCGTCGTTGTTGTTGGGGCCCATCAGCACGAACGGAATGCCGGGCGACTGGAACGAGTGCAGGTCGAGCAGCACGTCGTGTTCGGCCAGCAGCGGACACAGCCAGTTCGCGACGTGGTCCTCGTGGTCGACGGGGCGGTCAGTCGGCGTCAGCTTGCGGTTCAGGTTGCGGTCTCCGATGCGCCGGTTGTTCGCATAGGCGAGCGGATTGGTAATCGGCACCAGGGTCAGGCTGCCGGCGACGAGTCGCAGCGAGCCGGCATCGATCTCGCCGACCAGCCGCTCGATCGCGCGCGTGCCGCAGGTCTCATTGCCGTGCACCGCGCCGAGCACGATGACGCGCGCGCCGGGCCGGACGCTCCGGTAGGAGATCGATTTGAAGGGCAGCATCGTGGATGGTGTTTGCAGGAACGTCGTCGATTCTGACCCGGTGCCGATTGCCGGTCGGAGAAGGAAGTCAGCAGCGATGGACAGGCGATGAGCATGGATCGATCGGCGCATGAGTTCGACGCGCTCGTCGCATGGGCTGCTGAAGGCAACGGGCCGCGTCCCGCAGCACCGCCGCCGCTCCCCGCTCACGTTGCGTCGTGGAAGATGATCCCGGCGGTGGTGCGATGTCCGCTGCGGATGCAACTCACCCCGTGCCGCAGGTTGACGCGGTAGGTGCCGCGCGTGCCCTGCACCGGCCGGTGATGCACCGCGATCGCTGCCGCATCGCCGAGGTCGAGCGGCAAGACGAGCGGGCGCGACTGCATGCGCGGACGCTGCTCGGTCATCACGAACTCGCCGCCGGTGAAATCGCCACCCGGCTTCGACAGCAGCACGACGACCTGCAGTGGGAACACGTGATCACCGTACAGGTCCTGATGCAGGCAGTTGTAGTCGCCCTCGCCGTAGCGCAGCAGCAGCGGCGTCGGTCGGTGCTGGCCCGCATCGTGGCAGCGCGCGATGAAGTCGCCGAGCCGAGCGGGGAACTGTGTCTCGATGCCCATCGCTTCGTGCCAGCGGTTCGCGACCGGTACCAGGCGAGGGTAGAGGGCGGCCCGCAGCGTCGCGATCAGCGGCGGCAGCGGATAGTTGAAGTAGCGGTACTCGCCGCGCCCGAAGCCGTGCCGCGCCATCGTCACGGTGCTGCGAAAGCGATCGTCGCGCGGATAGAGCGCCGCGAGTTCGCGGCACTCTTCCGGTGTCAACAGCTTCTCGATCAACGCCGCGCCTTGCGCGTCGAGATCGGTGCCGACGGCGTCCCAGTCGATCGCCGCGATGCGGTCGTCGATGGCGCTGAAGCCTGCCAGGACGAGGCCGGTGTCGCGTGCGTTCATTCGACCGCCTCGCGCGCCAACAGCGCCCGCTTGCGCTCGACACCCCAGCGGTAGCCCGACAGCGCGCCGTCGCTGCGGACGACGCGATGGCACGGGATCGCGACCGCCAGCGGGTTCGTGCTGCAGGCCCGCGCCACCGCACGCGATGCGCTCGGCGCCCCGAGGCGCGCGGCGATCTCGGCGTAGCTCGCAGTCTGCCCCGGCGGGATCGCCTGCAGGGCCTGCCAGACGCGCTGCTGGAACGCGGTGCCGCGCACGTCGAGCGGCAGTGCGAGGCCGATCTGCGGCGCTTCGACCAAGCCGACGACCGCCGCGACCTGGCGCTCGAACGCCGTGTCGCCGCCGACCCAGGTCGCATGCGGGAAGCGGTCCTGCAGTCGGCGCGCCAGCGCCTCCGGGTCGTCACCCAGCTCGATCGCGCAGACGCCGCGCTCGCTGCAGGCGACAAGGATCGCGCCGAGCGAGCACTGCCCGATCGCGAAGCGGATCTCGGCGCCGGCGCCGCCGGCCTTGAAGCGGGTCGGCGTCATGCCGAGCACCTTGTCGGCCTCGGCGTAAAAGCGGCCGTTCGAGCCGTAGCCGGCGTCGTAGAGCGCCTCGGTCACCGTTCCGCCAGCTTCGAGCCCGGCGCGCATCCGCTTGCCGCGATGTGCCGCCGCGTAGGCCTTCGGCGTCAGCCCGGTCACGGTCTTGAAGACGCGATGCAGGTGATAGGCGCTGACCTTCGCGTGGCGCGCCAACTGGTCGAGCGTCGGCGGCGTCTCGGCGGTTTCGAGCAGACGGCACAGGTCGGCGACCATCGCGGCGTGGCGATCCGCCAGCGCCGGCTCATCCGGCCGGCAGCGCAGGCAGGCCCGAAAGCCGGCCCCGCGCGCATCGGCGGCGGTCGCGTGGAACGCGACGTTCTCCGGCCGCGGGGGACGCGCCGCGCAGCTCGGTCGGCAGTAGACGCCGGTGGTGCGGACCGAATAGAAGAAGCGGCCGTCCGCCTGCGGGTCGCGGTTCGCGACGGCGGGCCAGCGCGGATCGCTGACGGTCGCCAGCGCGAGGAGCTCGGTCTTCGTGTGCATGTTCATCGACGTTCCCTTCGAGTGCATGCTGTCACTGTAGGTCGCGGCGAACCGGCCCGCACTCCGAGTCTTGCGCTTGAATTCGAGCGGTTGCCGAGGCTCCCGAACGGCAAGGCCTGACGATTGCCGGGCCCTCGGTTGACGTTGTCATTGGGGGAAGGATTAGAGTGCGGGCGACGCGCGGTCCGGATCGGTTGATCCGATCGCCGCTCGATTTGAAGCCGACGCCGTCGGCACGGGACCTTCGATGAAGCGCAGAACGATTCTTGCGGCCGCTGCCGGCCTTTCGACCCTCGCGGTCATGCCGACGCGTGCGGCCTCGTCATGGCCAGCGATCGACGTGTTCAAGAGCCCGAGCTGCGGATGCTGCGGCGCCTGGGTCGAGCACCTGAAGGCCGCCGGGTTCCACGTGCGCGTGACCGACGTCGACGACACGACGGCGGCGCGCAAGCGCCTCGGCATGCCGGATGCGTTCGGCTCCTGCCACACCGGCACGGTAGGCGGATACGCCCTCGAAGGACACGTTCCGGCGGCCGATGTCAAGCGCCTGCTCGCCGCGAAGCCGAAGGCGGTCGGCCTCGCTGTGCCGGGCATGCCGGTCGGCTCGCCGGGCATGGAGGTCGGCACGCGGCGCGACCCGTACGACGTGCTGCTGGTCGAACGGAACGGACGTTCGACGGTCTTTGCCAGCTACCCCCACTAGGAACCAGATGCCGAACAAGAGTGAGCCGGGCACGGGACGCCCCCCGCGCCCGCGAGCCGCACCGTCCTTCGTCGAGAGCGTCCTGCCAACCGACCATTCAAGTGCCGCGGTGCTCAGCCCCGTGGCGGTCCGGGCCGGGCCGATCGTCGACCACCGGCGGGTATTCGTCGGTTTCGACCTGTCGAATCCCGACGATCCGAAAGCCGCGCCGTCGCACGCGCCGGACTATCTGTTGACGGTCGAGCAGGCGCGCGACCTCGTCGAGCAGCTGCGCGACGCGCTCGCGGTGCTCGGCAAGCCTTCGAAGAAGTGACCGGGTTCGCCGAAGATGCCGGCGCTGCACCCGCCGCGGGGCGGTGATTCGCGCGCGGTCCGCGATCGACGACGTCGAGTTGCCGCGTGATTCGAGTCGGCTCCATGACCGCTGTCTTCTGGATCGTCGGCGTGGCCGGCGCGCTGCTGCTGGCGATCTATGCATTGCAGGATCGCCTGCTCTATTTCCCCGCGACGACGAGTCTGCAGGCCGCGCCGGTCGATGGTTTGCGGCCGTGGCCATCGGTCGAAGACTTTCGCGGCTGGCTTGCCGAGCCACCGCGCGGCGTCCGCCGCACCGCGGTGCTGTTCCATGGCAATGCGGGCCACGCCGCGCATCGAGCGTTCTATGCGCAGGCGCTCGGCCCGCTCGGCTTTCGCGTGATCCTCGCCGAGTACCCCGGCTACGGTCCGCGCGCCGGCGTGCTGCGCGAAGCCAGCCTGGTCGCCGACGCCGAAGAGACGCTCGCCCGCGTGCATCGGCAGTACGGGGCGCCCGTGCTCGTGATCGGCGAGTCGCTCGGGGCCGGGGTCGCAGCGGCCGCTGCGCCGCGCCAGCCGGCTGCGGTGGCCGGCCTGCTGCTGATCACGCCGTGGGATCGCCTCCATCACGTGGCGGGCCACCACTATCCGTGGCTGCCGGTGCGCTGGCTGCTGCGCGACCGCTACGACAGCGTCGAGAACCTGGGGGCGTTCGACCGGCCGACGGTCGTTGTCGTTGCCGAACGCGATTCGATCGTGCCGGCGCAACTCGGCACCGCCTTGCATGCGACTTTGGCCGGCCCGAAGCGGCTCGTCGTCATCAAGGGGAGCGACCACAACGACTGGTTCGAGCGGACGACAGCCGGCTGGTGGCAAGCGGTCGTCGATGCGGCGCTCGGCGGGGTTCCGCCGCTGCCGGCTCGTTGAGCAGCGCGCGATGACCGACCTCCGATCGACCCCGAAAGCGGCCGCCTGGATGGCGGGCTGGCTGTCGCTGATGGTGATCATCGCGGTCGCCGGCCGCGAGGCGATGCGCGAGCTTGGGGTGTTCCAGCTGATGGAGATGCGCTCGATCATCGGCCTCGTGTTGTTCGCGCCGCTGGTCCGTGCCGCCGGCGGCCTCGGCGCGATGCGGACGGCGCGCCTGCGCGGCCACGTGGCCCGCAACACGGTGCACTACGGGGCGCAGTTCGGCTGGTTCTTCGCGCTCACCTTGATCCCGATCGGCCAAGTGGTCGCGATCGAGTTCACGATGCCGATCTGGACCGCGCTGCTCGCGACCGCCTTTCTCGCCGAACGCATGAATGCGTGGAAAGTGCTGGCGGTCGTGCTCGGCCTGCTCGGCGTCGGCCTCATCGTCCGACCGAGCGCCGACGGCCTGAACCTCGGGCAGGTGGTCGCGCTGGCCGCCGCGCTCGGCTTCGCGGTCTCGCTGACGCTGGTGAAATCGCTGACGCGCAACGACAGCGCCGTCGTGATCGCCTTCTGGATGCTGATCGTGCAGTCGATCCTCGGCCTGCTGCCGGCGCTCGCGCAATGGCGCTGGCCGTCGACCGGCGTCTGGGGCTGGGTCCTGGTGGTCGCGTTCTGCGGCACCTTCTCGCACTACTGCATGGCGCGCGCGCTGCGCCATGCCGATGCGACCGTGGTCGTGCCGATGGACTTCCTGCGGGTGCCGCTGTCGGCTGTCGCCGGCTGGCTCGTCTACAGCGAGAGGATGGACCTCTGGACCGTCGGCGGCGCACTGCTGATCCTTGGGGGCAACCTGCTGAACCTGCGGCGTGGCAAGGCGCCGGCTGCAGCGTCAGCCGCACCGCCGACCGCGCCGCTGTCGCCGAAGGGCGACTGAGGCGCCGCCGTCACCGGCGCGGCGCGATCTTCCAGAGCTCGCCGTCGGCCTGGTCGGTGACGACATAAAGCGCGCCGTCTCCTCCCTGGCGGACGTCGCGAATGCGCTGGCCGCGGTCGGCGAGCAGGTGCTCCTCGCCGGTGACGCGGCCGCCCTGGACGCTGAGCCGGACCAGGCGGCGGTCCTTCAGGCTGCCGATGAACAGGCTGCCTTGCCACGTCGGAAATGCGCTGCCCGAGTACCACTGCGCGCCGGATGGCGCGATCACCGGGTCCCAGTAGTAGACCGGCTGCTCGAGCCCCTGGCGCGCGGTCGTCGCGCCCTGGATCGGACGACCGGAATATTCCTGCCCGTAGCTCGTCAGCGGCCAGCCGTAGTTCTTGCCCTTCTCGAGCAGGTTCAGCTCGTCGCCGCCGCGCGCGCCGTGGTCGACCGACCAGAGGCGGCCCTGGCCGTCGAAGGCGAGCGCCTGCACGTTGCGTTGGCCGACGGTCCAGATCTCCGGGCGCGCATCGGCGCGGCCGGCGAACGGGTTGTCGGTCGGGACCGAGCCGTCGGGCGCGATCCGGATCGTCTTGCCGAGGTGGCTGTCGAGGCGCTGCGCATGGGGCCGCATCCGCATGTCAGAGCGTTCGCCGGTCGTCACGTAGAGCATGCCGTCGGCGCCGAATGCGATGCGCGAGCCGTAGTGCATCGTGCCGTCGAAGGTCGGCAGCACGCGGAAGATCACGCTGACCTGTTCGACGCGCCGGCGGTCGGTCGACAGCACGCCACGCGCGACGCTGGTGCCGTTGCCGCTGTCGCGCGGCTCGGTGTAGCTCCAGAAGACCATGCGGTCCGAGGCGAACGTCGGGCTCAATGCGACATCGAGCAGCCCGCCCTGGCCGCGCGCATCGACCGCCGGCACGCCGCCGATCGGCTCGCCGACCTGGCCGGCGGCCGAGACGATGCGCAGGCGCCCGGGCTTTTCGGTGACGAGAAAGTCGCCGCCTGGCAGTGGTTCGAGCGCCCACGGATAGGCCAAGCCTTTCGTGACGACGGTGACCTCGTACGCGGTCGTGGTCGGTGCGGTGCAGGCACGTGTCTGGCCGGGGAATGCCGGCTGTTGGCCCTCGGCATTCGGTGACCGCGTCTCGATTGGCGCGCAGGCCGCGCTGCCGCCCGGTCCGGCGGACGCATTCGTGCGCGGCGCGGTGTCGGGCGCCGCCGTCGGTTGCGCCCGGCCCTCGATCGCCATCGCGGCAAGCAGCAGGGTCGCCAGGCGAGCCAGGTTGGAGATGGGCATGAGGAGAGTTCCGAGAGAAGGACGTGGCCATGCACAAGCGCAAGGCCTGCGCCGGAGTTTCAGGGCAAGGCCGGTTCCCGCGTCGTTCTGCGGGACACTGCACTGTCACCCGCCATCCCGACCCGATGATCGTCCACCTCGTCGACGGCACCTACGAGCTGTTCCGCCACTTCTACGGCCTGCGCCGCTTCAACAAGGGCAAGGACAAGCCGCTCGGCGCGGTCGTCGGCGTGCTCCAGTCGGTGCTCGAGATCCTGGAGCAGGGCGAGAGCCACGTCGGCGTCGCCACCGACC
>JBDSAB010000221.1:0-4679 GCA_039922395.1 Caldimonas sp. | reverse complement strand
CATGCGCTCCTGCACATCGGGCATCGCGAGCACGGTGTTGACGTCCTGATTGATCTTCTGGGCGATCGAAGTCGGCAGCTTGCCGGGCCCGACCAGCCCGTACCACGTGGTCGCCTCGAAGCCCTCGAAGCCCTGCTCCTGCATCGTCGGCACGGTCGGATGTCCCTTGGCGCGCTTGGTGCGGGTCTGCGCGATCGCGATGACCTTGCCGTTCTTCACGTGCGGCGTCGCCGCGGTCATGGTCTCGAAGCTGTAGTGGATCTGACCGCCGATCAGATCGGTCAGCAGCGGACCGCTGCCCTTGTACGGAACGTGCAGCGCGTCGACCTTGGCCTGCAGCTTGAACATCTCGAGCGCCAGATGCTGCGCCGACCCCTGACCCGCCGAGCCGAAGCTGATGCGGCCGGGCTGCGCCTTGCACAACGCGACGAGTTCGGCGACGGTCTTCGCCGGCTGCGCGGGGTTGCCGATCAGCAGATTCGGCGTCACGCCGACCAGCACGATCGGCACGAAATCGCGTTCGGCGTTGTAACGCAGCTTCGGCTGCAGGCTCGGTGCGAGCGCATGGCTGTTGATGTGCGCCATCAGCAGCACGCTGCCGTCGCTCGGCTGGGTCGCGACATAGTCGGCCGCGAGCACGCCCGCGACGCCGGCCTTGGTTTCGACGATGACCTGCTGGTTCCACATGACGCCGAGCTTCTGCCCGACCACGCGGGCCAGCGCATCGGTGCCGCCGCCGGGCGGGAAGCCGACCACGATGCGCACCGGGCCGTTCGGCCAGGTCTGCGCATGAAGGCGCGGAACGCCGAGAGTGGCGGCAGCGCCCGCGGCAGCCTTCAGGACGGAACGTCGTTGCATGGTCTCTCCGATGAAATGAAATGGGGACGCGCGCTCAGGCGGCGGCCTGAAGGCGCTCGTGCGCAGGATGCGACGCGAAGAACTCCATCGCCGCCTGCACGCCGCTGCCGGCGAGCGCGACGCCGCTCAGCTTCAACCCCATTTCGGCGCCGGCGAGCGCCGCCATCAACGTGAGGTCGTTGCAGTCGCCGAGGTGGCCGATGCGGAACATCCGGCCGCGCACCTTGCCGAGGCCGGTACCGAGCGACAGGTCGAAGCGATCGTGGATCAGCTTGCGAATCGCATCGGCGTCGGTGCCGACCGGCGTGACGACGCCGGTCAGGACCGGCGAATAGACGGCCGGGTCGGCGCACTGGATCGGCAGGCCCCAGGCGCGTACCGCACTGCGCACGCCGGCGGCCCAGCGCTGGTGCCGCGCGAACACGGTGTCGAGCCCCTGCTCGAGGATCATGTCGAGCGCTTCGGACAGTGCATAGAGCAGGTTGGTGTTCGGCGTCGAGGGCCAGTAGCCACCCTTGTTCATCTCGACGATCTCGTCCCAGGCCCAGTACGCCTTCGGCAGGGTCGCCGTCTTGCTGACCGCCAGCGCCTTCGGCGACAGCGCGTTGAAGCTGATCCCCGGCGGCAGCATCAGGCCCTTCTGCGAGCCGCTGACCGAGACGTCGACGCCCCACTCGTCGTGCCGGTAGTCGGCGCTGCCGAGGCCGGAAATCGTGTCGACCATCAGCAGCGCCGGGTGACCGGCCGCATCGATCGCGCGACGCACCGCGGCAATGTCGGAGGTCGCACCGGTCGACGTCTCGTTGTGGACGACGCAGACCGCCTTGATCGCATGGCCGCCGTCAGCCCGCAGGCGCGCCTCGATCAGATCGGCCTGGACACCGCGACGCCAGCTCCACGGCAGGCCGGTCGCCGGGTCGGTGCCGGCGACGCTGATGAACTCCGGCGCGAGCCCGAGGCGCTGCGCCATCTTGTGCCACAGCGATGCGAAATGGCCGGTCTCGAACATCAGCACCGCATCGCCGACGCTCATCGTGTTGGCGAGCGCCGCCTCCCACGCGCCGGTGCCGGACGCCGGATAGATGACGACCGGATGGCGGGTCTGGAACACGCGCTGCATGCCGCTCAGCACCTTCTTGCCGAGGTGCGCGAACTCGGGGCCGCGGTGGTCGATGGTGGGCAGGCTGAGCGCGCGCAGGATGCGATCCGGCACCGGGCTCGGGCCGGGGATCTGCAGGAAGTGGCGGCCGCTGGGGTGCTGGTCGAGGGCGATCATCGAGAACTCCGGTGATCCATCAGTTTTGCATACAAAACCGATTTGTCAAGCCGGCCTTGCTCTATCATTGCCCCCGACTACGCTCGGCTTTTTGCATACAAACCCATGGCGGACATTCTTCCGATCCCTCCGCGGATCCTCCACCATCAGGTCGGGACGCGCCTGCGCCAACTCATCGTCGAGGGTGCCATCGAGCCGGGGCGCAAGCTCAACGAGCGCGCGCTGGCGGCCGAGTTGCAGGTCTCGCGCACACCGCTGCGCGAGGCGATCAAGATGCTGGCGGCCGAGGGCCTGGTCGAGTTGCTGCCGCATCGCGGAGCGGTCGCGGCGCAGATGTCGGCTCGCGATGTGGCCGACACCTTCGAGGTCATCGCCGGGCTCGAAGGGCAGTCCGGTGAGCTTGCTGCCACGCGCATCTCGGACGACGAGTTGAACGAGGTCCGCGCCCTCCACTTCGAGATGCTGGCCGCCCATGCGCGCCGCGATCTGCCGACCTACTATCAGCTCAATGCGACGATCCACAACCAGATCAACGCGGCGGCGCGCAACCCGGTCCTGACGCAGACCTACCGCACCGTCAATGCCCGCCTGCAGGCCTTGCGCTTCCGCTCGAACTTCGACGATGCCAAGTGGAACCGCGCGGTCCAGGAGCACAACCGGATGATCGACCTGCTCGGAACCCATGACGGCGCGGGCCTGCGCCGCCTGCTCATCGAGCACCTCGGGCACAAGCGCGATGCGGTGCTCGACCAGATGGCCGGCGCCAACGCCGCAACGGCGCAGGCGATGCCGGCATGAACGCGCCGTTGCCGGGTCTGGTCACACGCGATGCCGCGCACCGCGCGGCGAAGACGATCGCGCGCCTCGGCGGTGCCGAAGCGGCCCGGCTGGCCGAGCGGCTCGCTGCCGAGACGCAAGGCCAGGTCCTCTTCGACACCGCCTCGCGCGGGCGCTATGCGACCGATGCGTCAATCTACCAGGTGATGCCGCTCGGCGTGTTCGTGCCGCGCACGCAGGACGACGTCGCCACCGCGATCGACATCGCGCGCGACCTCGGCGCGCCGGTCCTGATGCGCGGCGCCGGCACATCGCAATGCGGCCAGACGACCGGCGCGGCGCTGGTCATCGATGCGAGCAAGCACCTGCGCAACGTGCTCGCATTCGATCGTGAGGCACTGACCGCCGACGTCGAGCCCGGCATCGTGCTCGACGCGTTGAATGCGCAGCTGAAGAGTGAGCGGCTCTGGTTCCCGGTCGATGTGTCGACCAGCGCGCAGGCGACGATCGGCGGGATGGCCGGCAACAACTCGTGCGGCTCGCGCAGCATCACGTACGGCAATATGGTGCACAACGTGCTCGGCATCGATGCTTGGCTGAGCGACGGCAGCAGCGTGTCGTTGGGACCTCTGGCGGGGCTCGGCGCGAAGGAACGCGCGATCGCCGAGTTCGTCCGCGAGCTCGCGGTCGAGAACCGCGCCGAGATCGCCGCGCACTGGCCGAACGTGCTGCGACGCGTTGCCGGCTACAACCTCGACATCTTCGACCCGCAGAGCGAGCTGCCGTACACGCCCGACGGCAGCGTCAACCTGGCCCATCTGCTGGTCGGCGCCGAAGGAACACTGGCGGTCTACCGCAGCCTGAAGCTGCAGCTGAAGCCGCTGCCCGGCAACAAGGTCCTCGGGGTCGTCAACTTCCCGACCTTCCGCGCGGCGATGGAGTCGGCCCAGCATCTGGTCAGGCTGAAGCCGACCGCGGTTGAGCTGGTCGATCGCACGATGATCGACCTGGCGCGCGCCAATCCGGCGTTCGGGCCGACGATCGAGGCTGCGCTGATCGGCGCGCCGGCGGCGATCCTGCTGGTCGAGTTCAGCGGCGACGACCGGACCGAATTGCTGCGGCGCCTGCGCGCACTCGTCGAGCTGGTCGGCGATCTCGGGCTGCCGGGCGCCGTGGTCGAGATGCCGGATGAAGGTCCGCAGAAGGCGCTGTGGGAAGTGCGCAAGGCCGGGCTCAACATCATGATGAGCCTGAAGGGCGACGGCAAGCCGGTCAGCTTCATCGAGGACTGCGCGGTGCCGCTCGAGCACCTCGCCGAATACACCGACGCCCTGACCGAGGTGTTCGGCCGGCACGGCACGCGCGGCACCTGGTACGCGCACGCCTCGGTCGGCACGTTGCACGTGCGGCCGATCCTCGACATGCGGCGCGAAGGGGCCGCGAAGATGCGCGCGATCGCCGAGGAAGCGAGCGCGCTCGTGCGCCAGTTCAAGGGCGCCTACAGCGGTGAGCACGGCGATGGACTGGCACGCGGCGAGTGGATCGCCTGGCAGTTCGGGCCGAAGATCAACGAGGCGCTCCGGGCCATCAAGCAGCGGCTCGATCCGATCAACCTGCTGAGCCCCGGCCGGATCATCGATCCGCCGCCGATGGACGATGCGAGCCTGTTCCGCTTCGCGCCGAGCTACCGGACGATCGCGCTGAAGCCGGTCTTCGACTGGTCGTCATGGAACGTCCAGAACGATCCGGCCACCGAGCAGACGACGGC
>JBDSAB010000220.1:0-4175 GCA_039922395.1 Caldimonas sp. | reverse complement strand
GACGCGCCAGGCGCTGACGACGCGTGAGGAATCGCTGCGGCTCACCAAGCTCAAGTTCGACTACGGCGCGGCGTCCGAGCTTGACTTCCGCCAAGCCGAGTCGCTGCTCGAGAGCGCGCGCGCGACCTTGGCCCAGTCGCTGCGCCAGCGCACGCTCGACGAGAACGCGATCGTGCTGCTGATCGGCCAGCCGATCCCGACCGACCTGCCCGCACCGCTCGCGTTGAACAACGCGCAGGTGCCGAACGACCTGCCCGCGGGCCTGCCCTCCGAGCTGCTCGAGCGCCGGCCCGACATCCGCTCGGCCGAGCAACAGCTGATCGCGGCCAACGCCAACATCGGCGCGGCGCGCGCCGCGTTCTTCCCGCGCATCTCGCTGACGGCCAGCCTGGGTACCGCCAGCACCGAGCTGTCAGGCCTCTTCAAGAGCGGCTCGTTCGCGTTCACCGGCGCTGCGCAGCTGCTCCAGCCGATCTTCGATGCCGGCCGCAACGAGGCCAACCTCGACGTCGCCAAGGTGAATCGCGAGATCGCCACGGCGCAGTACGAGCGCTCGATCCAGAGCGCGTTCCGCGAGGTCTCGGATGCGCTGGCTGGCCGCGCGACGCTTGGCGAACAGCTGCGTGCGCAACTTGCGCAGGCCAACGCCGAGGAGGTGCGCTTTCGCCTGTCCGACCTGCGCTATCGCAACGGCGCGGCGAGCTACCTCGAGGTGCTCGACGCGCAGCGGTCGCTGTTCACGGCGCAGCAGGCGGTGGTCCAGGTGCAGGCCGCCCAGGTGCAGAACCTGGTCACGCTGTACCGCGTGCTGGGTGGCGGCTGGACCGAGGTGGTCGCCACGCGCTGAGCGGTGTGCGGTTCGCATGCAGCCCACCCGAAGTGGGGCGGATGCAGCAACCGCGATGTGACCCGGTCGCGTTCAAGGCCGACCCCCCGCGATCGATCCTTTCGCCGCGTCGACGCCGCGGGTCACGGTGCAGGTCCGTCACGAGTCAGGGTCGAGTGCTGTGCGCGTGGGCTCAGGGCGCGGGCGTCTTCGTGGTCGGCGGCGCATGACCGATGTCTTGCGCCGCCGCCGGTGGCCAGAAGCAGCAGGTGGTCCACGCCAGGCTGACCGCTTCGCCGAGCACCGCCTTGGCCCCGCGACTGTTGGTCCACCAGCGACGGACGTCGTCGCGGTTCGGCGCCGCGAGCACACCGACCTCGATCTCCGGACCGAACGCCAGGCGGTAGACCGCGCGCGACCGGCGCGAGTGGATGCCGACGCTGTAGACATCGATCGCCTCGAGGCCGACACCTGGGGCGCGCGTCCATTCGCGGACCGCGAGCGCGCTGCGATAAGTGCGGTCGTTGTCGGTCGGCGGTGCGGTGACCGCGCTGATCGCGAGGCCGGCCGTGCCCCGGCTCGTCAAGTAAGCGGCCGCGCGCTCGGCATAGCTCGGCCAGCGGGCCGCGTCGTCCCACGACTCGATCGGGCCGCCGGTGGTCAGCACGCGCTGGTAGCGACCGCTGCGGATCTCCGGCAGTGCGCGCTCGAGGTCGCGCGCCTCGAGCCAGCCTTCGACAACCAGCGTCTTCGCGCCGCGCCCGTCGCGCCCGCGTGCCGGCTCGTCGACGGTCAGCAGATCGGGCAGGGCGCGGCCGATGAGGATCGCCGCGAGCCCGACGACGGCGAGCAGCAACAGCCAGCCACCCGTTGTCGGCAGCAGGACCTCGCGTCGACGGAGCAGCATTCAGGCGCGCAGGGCCGAGTGCGGCGCCGCCTCAGACCGCCGCGACGTCGCCAAGCGGTGTGAACGTCGGCGTGCCTTTCGCTTTCCACGCGGCGATCGCGTTCGCCATCTCGCCGGTGTCGAAGATCGCGCTCTGCAGCAGGGTCATCTGCTGCAGTGCCGACGCGGTCGAGTGGTCTCTTGCATGGTTCAGCGCGAGCTTGCTGCCGGCTATCGCGAGCGGCGACTTGTCGGCGATGCTGCGGGCGAGCGCCATCGCGTGATCGAGCAGCGCGGCCGCATCCGGCAGCACCGCGTTGACCAGCCCGACCGCGAGCGCGCGCTCGGCGCCGAGGCGCTCGCCGGTGTACGCCATCTCGCGCGCGACGCCCTGCGGCACGATCTTCGGCAGGCGCTGCAGCACGCCGAGGTCGGCCGCCATGCCGATCGCGATCTCCTGGACCGTGAAGAACGCATCGGCGCTGCAAATGCGGATGTCGCACGCGGTCGCGAGGTCGAGCGCGCCACCGACGCAGCCGCCCTGGATCGCGCAGATCACCGGAAAGCGTGCCTCGTCGAGCGCCGTGAAGCAGTCCATCAGCCGACGCAGCGACGCCTGGAACGCGAGGCGGGCGCGCGGCGTCGCTGTCGCGAGCAGCGCATCGCCGCTGCCGAAGACGTCGAGCGCCATGCCGGCGCAGAAGTGCCGGCCGGTCGATGAGATCACCAGCGCGCGCGTATCGCCGGTCTCGCCCAGCGCGCGCACGGCGTCGCGCAGCGCCGGGAAGAACGGCGGCGACATCGTGTTGAGCCGCTCAGGTCGATTGAGCTGGAGATGGGCGACGCGGTCCTGCGTCTCGAGGCTGAAGAAGTCGTTCACGGCGGCTCCGGAAGTGTCGGTTCGGTCAGCCTCGACTGTGCCTCACGCCGACACTTCGCGACGGGGGTCCGAGGCGATGCACAGCCCGGCAAAAGCGAGACGGGTCGGCGTTGAAGCAGCGCGCTTCGTCGCAAAGCGCGCTGCATACTGACGGAATGGACGACTCGCTGACGACGGCCGACGGCTTGGCGCTGCAGCTGCGCGAATGGCCGTGCGAGCGTCCGCACGGCAGCGTGCTGATCGTGCACGGGCTGGGCGAGCACATCGGCCGCTACCTGCATGTCGCGCAGCACCTGAACGACTGGGGCTGGAACGTGATCGGCTACGACCAGCGCGGCCACGGCGCGAGCGAGGGTCCGCGCGGCCGGCTCGCGGCCGCCGACGATCTGCTGCTCGACCTGTCGCGTGTGATCGATGCGGCGCGCGCGGCGCACGACGGTCCGCTGGTGCTGCTCGGCCACAGCCTCGGCGGGTTGGTCGCGGCGCGCTTCGTCGCCGAGGGCGCGCTGCCCGTCGCGCAGACTGCTCAGCGATCGACCGTCGCGACCGACCGCGCAGCGCCGCGCAAGCCGGCGCTCTGGCATCGCAAGGTCGACGCGCTGGTCCTGTCGTCGCCAGCCCTCGATACCGGGATGCGCGCGGTCCAGAAGATGCTGCTCGCCGTGCTCGGCCCGCTGACGCCGAACCTCGCGGTCGGCAATGGGCTGAAGGCCGAGTGGATCTCGCGCGCGCCGGCGGTCGTCACGGCCTACAACCGCGATCCGCTGGTCCATGACCGGATCGCACCGCGCCTGGCGCGCTTCCTCGTCGACAGCGGGCCGTTCGTGTTGCAGCGTGCGGCTTCGTGGAACGTGCCGACCTTGCTGATGTACGCCGGCAGCGACCGCTGTGTCGCACCGGCCGGGTCGGCGGCGTTCGCCGCCGCGGCGCCCGGCTCGGTGGTCAGCATGCGCCGGTTCCAGCCGCTCTTCCACGAGATCTTCAACGAGCCCGAGCAGGTCGAGGTGTTCACGACCCTGCGCGTTTGGCTGGCTGCGCAAGCGCGTCACCTCTAGCCCGCCCGATCCGGTCAAGCGGCCGCCGGCCGCAGCGCTATTGATGCGACCCGTCTTTTCGGGTTGTACCGTCGCTCCGCCGCCGGACGCACTCCGACTGCATGACACGTCCGCGCCGCCGTCGCGGGTAGCGGCGCACGCGCATCGCCGCGGCAAAGCGAAGTTCTACACTCGACCGATCGATCCCCGAGGAGCCGCCATGAACGCCCGTGACCCGAACCTGCCGGTCCAGCCCGACGAAGCCGCGACCCTGGCCGATTTCACCAACCGCATCTGGGACGACGAGATCGTGCCGGCGCTGACCGACTACATCGCGGTGCCGGCCAAGAGCCCGATGTTCGATGCCGACTGGCAGCAGCACGGCCACATCGACCGTGTGGTCCGCGATGCGGCGAGCTGGGTCGAGAGCAAGCGCGTCGCCGGCATGAAGCTCGAGGTCATCCGCCTCGAAGGCCGCACGCCGGTGATCTTTTTCGAGGTGCCGTCGACGAAGCCCGGCAGCACCGACACGATCTGCCTGTACGGCCA
>JBDSAB010000219.1:0-4899 GCA_039922395.1 Caldimonas sp. | reverse complement strand
TCGGCGGGCAGCGTGTACCAGCCGGTGATCATCGAGCGCATCTCGTTCCAGACCCCGGCGACGATGACCTCGAACACGTGGATCAGCACGAAGCCGAGCAGGCCGAACGCGGCGAGGAAGTGCAAGGTGCGCGCCGACTGCCGGCCGCCGAGCAGCTCGACCCAGCCCGGCCAGACCGCGTTCAGGCGCGGCGACATCGCGAGCCCCGCGATGACGATCAGCGGCAGCAGGCCGAAGACGACGATCAGGTAGGCGAGGCTCTGCAGCACGTTGTAGCGCTTCGCCGCCTCGCCGGTCGGATGGCGGAACAGCACGTGGTCGCGGATCGACGCGCCGATCCGCCGCAGCTCGTCCCTCGTCGGGATCAGGTCGCGCACCAGGTGCCGGCTGAACAGGCTGTAGAGCACGTACGCGATGCCGTTGATCACGAAGAGCCAGGCGAAGAAGAAATGCCAGTGACGCGCCATCGCGAGCCACTGCGTGCCGGGGATCGTGGCCCAGCTCGGGAACGCGCGCACCGACGGCGTGCCCCCGACCTCGGACAGGCCGAGCACGCCGGTCGTCACGAATTCGTGGCCGGCGATCTGCGTCTTGCCGATCTGCCCGGTCGGCGTGTTCGCGGCGCCGATCGAGACCCACGGCCGGTCGAACGTCGAGCCCTGCCCCCAGTACAGCGCCGGGTGCGCATTGAAGATGTTGAGACCGCTCATCAGCAGGATCGACATGCAGACGACGTTGATCCAGTGCATCAGGCGGATCGGCAGGCGGTGCCGGTAGAAGCGTCGCTCGGGAGCGAGCACGGTGCTGCCGGTGAGTCCGGCGCTGACAGAAGTGGCGGAAGCGGTCTCCATCGATCGGGCTCCGGTTGCGCGGACGGATTCGTTCATGTCCGCGTTTGGTCGAGAATCGATCGCGTGCCTTACAGCCGACCCGCGCCGTCGCTGTCCTCGCGCGCAGTCACGGCACCGTCGACCCCTTCAGCTCGACCTGCTCGAGCATCCGCGCCTGACGGTCGATCGAGTTGATCAGCCGGTTCGCGAAGAAGCTGTTCTGCGTGTCCGGCTCGAGCGCCGCGATGATCAGATTGGCGAGCGGCTGGTCGAGCGGCACGTAATAGCTGCCGGCCTTCATGTCGACCAGCGCCGGCACCGTCTGCACCTTGACGCGGACGATGCCGCCGGCATCGGCAAGCGGGCCGCGCACGTCCTGGCGCTGCGCGACCTCGCGCTCGGTCTCGCGGTAGATCTCGCCGCGCACCTCGGCGCCGCGCTCGATCCGGATCACCTCGACGCCGAGCGCGCGCAGCCGCTGGACCGCATCGGCCTCCTGCTCGCCGAGCCAGTAGCCGCACGGCCGTGGCCGCAGCTTCAGCGGCCGCAGGGTCAGCGCCGAATCCCAGGCGACAGTCAACGGCTTGTCGGCGCCGGTCACCGGATCGAGCATCAGCAGCCGGTATTCGCTCGACGTCGGACCGGCCTCGATCACGACTTCGCCACGGCAGGCCAGCGCCGAGACCTCGTTGTCGACGAACTGGCGCAGCTTGACCAGGTCGGCGGCGCGAGTCGCCGCGTCCTGCAGGATGCTCGAGATCGCGACCACATGGCTGTGCACGCGCCGCTTCAGATGCAGCCGGCCGATGCCGACGCCGCGCGTCTCAATCAGGATGCTGATCGCGTTGGTAAGGCCATTCACGTTGCGTCCGGTGTCGGGCTGGGTGCCGCCCATCGAGATCTTCTTGTCGGCGATGTCGGTCGTCGTCGTGTAGTACCACTCGGCGGTCAGGCCGGCATCGCGCAGCTTCGCGACCGCCGGGCGCCGAAACCATTCCTCGGCGGCCTTCGTCACGAAGTCGGGCACGTTGGCGGTCGTCGCGTACTGCAGCAGCGCATCGAAGCGCTGCACGGTGCCGAACTTCTCGAGGTAGCGGCCGACCACGGTGTACTCGTGCGCGTCGACCGTGACGACCGGCGCGTATTCGCGCATCAGCAGCGCCTGGGCCTGCGCCTCCGGCGTCTTCAGCAGCAGGTGGTCGCGGTTCGCATCGATGCCGTTCGCAGTGCTGCGCCGGTTCGCCTCGGCGCCGTCCGGGTTGGCACGCGGAAAGACGACCACGTTGATGCGGTCGAGCAGCGGCGCCAGGCGGCCCTGCGTCAGCTCCTGCGCGATCACCAGCAGCGCCTCGCTGCCGGCCGGCTCGTCGCCGTGCTGCTGGCCGACCAGCAGCACGGTCGGCCGGCCGTTGATCAGGCCGGCCTCGGTGCGCGCCGAGGCCGATCCGCCCGGGCGGGCGAACAGCAGAGCCTCGAGCGGCTCGCCGTTCTGCGACGTGCCGAGCGCCAGCAGGCGAACGTCGGCGCGCTGCGCGCCGGCCACGGCGAAGCCGTTCAGGATCGAGCGCACCTCCGCATTGGTGGTGAATCCGGTCCGCCCGGGCTCGAATGCCGGCGTCCGGTAGACGACGTCCGGGTCCGGGAAACGCGCGCTGACCGCCGGTCCGTAGGGCGGCGCTTCAGGGCCCGCCGGCTGGCCGAGCGGTGCCGGCGGCGGCAGCTGCGACGACGTGACCGGCGCGGTCTGCGCGACCGGCGGGGCCGGCGCGACCACCACCGACGGCGGTGCCGGCGGCGACGCTACCGGCACCGGGCGCTGCGCGCGTCCCGGTGTCGGCTCGAGCGACACCGTGGTGCAGGCCGACAGCGCGGCCAGCGCCAGCCCCAACGGCCATGTCCGGGCACGCGCTTGCAGGTCGTTCGAGAGCATCGACAGAGGTTCCGAAAAGCGCCCAGCGGCGCGTCGCGTCGAATATAGCCGTGCGCCTCGCGGCTCCGCCGCCACAATCCGAAGGCCTTTCGACGCGGTCACCGGAGCCCGCTGCATGCTGATCCTCAAGTCGATCCTGATCATCCTCGTGGTCATCGTGATCGCCGCGCTCGCCGCGGGCCAGGCCGGGTTGCTGAAAGGCAAGCCGCCGGGCCAACTCGGCGTGCGCGACGGCAAGCTGCGGCCGCCTTCACCGACGCCGAACAGCGTCTCGAGCCAGGCCGCTCTCTACCTCGAGCCCGGCCAGCGCACCTATGCGTCGGTCGAGCCGCTGGCGCTGCGCGGCACCGGCCCGCAGACGATCGCGAAGCTGAAGGCGATCGTCGAGAGCATGCCCGGCGCCGAGGTCATCAAGAGCGAGCCGGACTACCTGTACGCGCAATACACGACGCGGCTGATGAAGTACGTCGACGACGTCGAATTCTGGTTCGACCCGGCCAAGCAGGTGGTGCAGGTGCGCTCGGCCTCGCGCCTCGGCAGCCGCGACTTCGGCGTCAACCGGGCGCGGGTCGACGCGATCCGGCTTCGCCTGGCCGATTCCTGACGGTTCTTGCTCCGGCCGCGAGGCGGCTGAAGCTCTCGAAACGCGGCGAATTCGCGTTGCGGCCGGCTGCGCTTCGCGCCGCGCCGACGCCCGTTCACGACATGCGACGGCGTTCCGTCGCCCACGCCTCGCTCGCAGCGGCAGGCCCTTGCACAGTGCGGTCACCGGGCCTTCCCGGCTCGCATCCACCAGGAGCCTTCCATGCTTTCCGACCTCCCGTTCTGGACCGTCGTCGCCCAGATCATCCGGCACACCCCCCCGTACGTCTGGGCCATCCTGCTGGCGCTCGTCGCGCTCGGCCTGATGCAGTGGCGCGACCACATCGTGACGCGCGCCCGCCTTGCGCTCGCCCCGATCGGACTCGGCGCGTTCTCGCTCTGGGGCACGACGATGGCGTTCGGCGCGCAGCCGGCCGTCGTCGTCGCCTGGCTGGCCGGCATCGCGCTGGCCATCGGCGCGAATCGCTGGCTGCGCTGGCCGCGCGACGTGCAGCCGACCGCCGACGGCCGCTTCGCGCTGCGCGCCAGCCCGTGGCCGCTGATCGCGATGATGACGGTGTTCTCGCTGCGCTACGCCGTCGCGGTGACCTTGGTGTTCCATCACGACTGGGCTGCGCACGCCGGCTTCAGCCTGCCGATCGCGCTGGTCTACGGCGTCCTCTCGGGTCTGTTCACCGCCCGCGCCTTGCGCATCCTGCGCAGCGCGCCGACAGCGTCGGCCTGGGCTCCGGCCTGAACGCAAGACCACCGGCCCGATGGTCCTAGACTCGACCTCAGCGATGACGCACGTCGAACCCGATCGGTGGCACTACCTCCGCCATGCCGCGGTGGTCGCCGGCTTCAGCGCCGTCGTCGCGCTCGGCCTGGTCATCGCGAAGGGCGGCGACTGGATGCTGCAGTTCGTCTACGCCGAGGCGATCGGCCTGTCGATCTGGGCCTGCACCGACTTCGGCCGGCTCCTCTTCAAGCGCGACCCCGAGTCGAACTGGCCGACCGGCTGGCGGATGCTCGTGATGCAGGTCAGCGCGGTGATCGTCGGCTACGTCGTCGGCACCTCGATCGGCGATCTGTACTGCGGCTGTTCGACCTTCGAGCTGTGGCAGCGCTCGCCGCGCACCTTCGCCGGCTATTTCGTGCTGTGCGTCGCGGTCACCGTCGCGATCTGCTTCTTCTTCCTGACGCGCGGCCGCGACCAGCGCCGCCTGCGCCAGATCGCGACCGCGCAGCGCGACGCGTCCGAGGCGCAACTGAAACTGCTCGAATCGCAGCTCGAGCCGCACATGCTGTTCAACACGCTTGCCAACCTGCGCGTGCTGATCGCCATCGACCCGCCGCGGGCGCAGGCGATGCTCGACCAGCTGATCGCCTTCCTGCGTGCCACGTTGAGCGGCTCGCAGCAGCCGTTCCATGCGCTCTCGGCCGAGTTCGCGCGGCTCTCCGACTACCTGCAGCTGATGCAGGTGCGGATGGGCGATCGGCTGCAGACGCAGCTCGCGCTGCCGCGTGAGCTCGCCGACCTGCCGGTGCCGCCACTGG
>JBDSAB010000218.1:0-13915 GCA_039922395.1 Caldimonas sp. | reverse complement strand
GGCAAGGCAACTACAGCCAGGCCGAAGCGATGATGAACGAGGTCGTGACGGCGCGCCCCGGCAGCGCGCGGGCCCATTACGTGTACGCCGAGATCCTGGCGCACAACCGCAACTTCGCAAAAGCGGCGGACGAGGCGCAGAAGGCACGCCAGATCGATCCGGCGCTTTCGTTCACCGACCCGACCAAGTTCCGCGCGTTCGAGCAATTGCTGGCCCGTGAACAGAGCGGTTCGAAAGGCGCGACCGGATCGCTGGACATCGGCCCTAAGGGCCTGAACGCCGACCGCGCCGCGCCAACCCGCGCGGCACCGCCACGCGAGGCGCCAGCCCGCGAAGCGACCGGCGTTCCAGGTTGGATGTGGGGCCTCGGTGCGGTCGTACTGGCCTGGGTCGCATGGCGCGCGATGGCGCGCCGCAAGGCGGCCGGAGCGGCCGGCATGGCCGCCGGGCCGGCGGCAGCCGGCTATGGCCCGATGAACCCGAACCCGAACGGTCCATACGGTCCCGGGAACGCCTACAACCCGGCCCAGCCGGTCGGACCGGCCGCTGCAGGTCGAGCCGGCAGCGGCATGCTCGGCACCGGGATGGCGGTGGCCGGCGGCGTCGCCGGCGGGATGCTGCTGAACGAGGTGCTGAATCGGCGCCATGACGGCGCCGTTGGCAACTCCGCGCAGGCCGGCAACGACGGCCTGGTGCCCGGCAGCTTCGACACCGGCGATGGCGGTGGGGCCGCGAATGAATTGCAGAGCCGGCCGGTCGACTTCGGCAGCGGCGGCGACTGGGGCGGCGATGCCGGCTCGGTCGACGTCGGCGGCGGCGGAGGCGGCGACGACTGGGGCTGACGACCCGCGCGCGGCACTCGCGGGCCGGCAGGCAGAATCGCAGCCTTGTCACCGAGCCCGAGAGTCTGCATGAGCCCGACCGTCTCGCATCAGAACGACTTCAACTCCGAATCCGTCAGCCGCCTGCGCGCCGACCTCGCGGTCGCGTTGCGCGCGGCCGCGTGCCACGGGCTGGCTGAAGGCGTCTGCAACCACTTCAGCGTCGAGCTGCCCGATGCCTCGGGGCGCTTCCTGCTGAACCCGCGCGGCCTGCTCTGGAGCGAAGTGCAGGCCGACGACATCGTGATGGTCGACGCCCACGGCGAGCGGCTCGCCGGCCGGCATGCGGTCGAGCCGACGGCGATGTTCATCCACGGTGCGATCCACCGCCTCTGCGAGCAGGCCTGCGTGCTGCATACCCACATGCCGCATGCGACCGCGTTGACCTTGACGAGCGACCGGCGCCTCGACACCGCACTGTCGCAGAGCGCCATGCGCTTCCACGGCCGCGTCGCCGCCGACGAAAACTACAACGGGCTCGCGCTCGACATCAGCGAAGGCGAACGGATCGCGCGCGCGATGCAGGGCGCCGACGTCGCCTTCCTCGGCAACCACGGCGTCGTCGTTTGCGGCGCCCGCATCGACCACGCGTACGACGACCTGTACTACCTCGAGCGCGCCTGCCAGATCCACGTGCTCGCGGCATCGACCGGCCGCACGCTGCTGCCGGTCGCCGCCGACATGGCGCAGCGGGTCTGCGAACAGACGCTCGGCGATCGGACGCAATCGGAGTTGTTCTTCGAGGCGCTGCGGCGCTCGGTCTGACGTTGGCGCCCCGCCACAGCGCGCCCACCGACCTCCGATAGCGCCTGCGAGAGCGGGCGCTTTTGTGCCCGCCTCGCTCTCGGTTGAGCCAAACCCCTCTATCGGGTTAGTGCGCGCGCGCACGTCTGCGCGCAAATTCGCCGTTCGGAGATCGAGCTGGCCCACGTGCCAAGCCCGACGGTCGACAGCGGTCAGGAGGGAGCTTCACCACCACGACGGGTGCAGGGGCCCGAGGAGACATCGCATGAGACGACCTTGGATCGGCGCGCACGCGGCCGGCATCCTGACGCTGAGCCTCGTCGCCGGTCCGGCGCTGGGGCAGGCCAACATCCTGGCGAACGGTGGCTTCGAGTCGGGGCTCGCGTCCTGGACGACGGCCAGCTTCTTCGCGCAGGGCTTCGACTACGGCATCGACAACGTTGCGCACAGCGGCAGCAGCGCGTTCTACGGCGGTGCGATCGGCGAGCTCGGCCTCCTGCGCCAGACCGTCGCGACGCAAGTCGGCGTGCGTTACGACGTCGACTTCTGGTTGGCGAGCGACGGCTTCCTGCCGAACCAGCTGCAGGTCGCCGTCGACGGCGTCCCGCTGCTCGCGCTCGACGACATCCTGGTGCAACCCTATGCGGCGCGGCATGCGAGCTTCGTCGCGACCGGCGGATCGAGCGTGCTGCAGTTCGGCTTCCGCAACGACTCCGGCCTGCTGCACCTCGACGATGTGCGCGTCGCCGCGATCCCCGAGCCGGCGATCAACCTGCTGATGGCAGCCGGGCTCGGCGCCCTGGCACTGCTCGGCCGCCGGCGCGGCTTGAAAGGAAGGCCATGAACTTCGACCTCGCCAAACGCATCGGCGCGCTCCTCACCGGCACCGTACTGATCGGCTGTGGCGGCGGCGGTGCCGGTGCCCCGCTCGTCGACGCCGCGAGCACCGACGCAGCGGCCGAAGCCGCCCGCGTCGCCGCGGCGATGACCGCCACCACGCCGGTGCCGCGCGAATGCGCGACCGAATAGGCGTACCGAACGATCCGAATCCGGAGACCCATCCATGAAGACTTCCCACACCCCGCACGCCCTCTGCGGCGCGCTCGCCGCGGCCGGATTGGCCGTCGCGTCGGCAGCCGCTGCGGCAGCCGACCAGCCGATGATCGACGCCCGCGTCAAGATTTTCGGCATCGAGAACGTCGACGCCGCGACCGGCGCCGTCAAGAAGGACAAGGTCGTGTTCTCGTGGCTCGGCCACATCAGCGGCGCCGTCTCGATGATGGGCCGCGTCGTCCTGCTCGACTCGTACATCCCGCGCCTCGAGGTCACGCCGGGCCGCACGCCGTTCGTGATCAAGGACATCGTCGACCTGAAGCCGGAAGCGATCTTCATCGGCCACGGCCACAGCGACCATGCCGACAACGCCGTCTTCATCGCCGCGAAGACCGGAGCCACGCTGTACATGACGCCGGAGGCCTGCGGCACCACGCAGACCGCGCTGGCGCGGATGAAGGCCGACACCTTCATGCAGGCCGATCCGTTCTATGCCATCGCACCGGCGACGACGATCACCTGCGTGCCGATCACGACCGCCGGGTCGACGCCGGGCACCCAGGTCGTCCGCATCAACCAGCTCGAGCCGCTGGTCTGCATCAATTCGTTCCGGGCGCTGCATTCGGTCGCCGTACCGGTCGATCCCGACTGGGGTCCGGTGCCGGTCGTCGACACGCCGGACCCGCGCGAGGCGACCCTGTTCCCGGCTGGCGTCCCGCTGACACCGACCAATCCGCGCCAGGCCGGCCAGCAGGACCTCCGGCAAGGCAACGGCCCCGGCGGCGCCGACCAGCTGAACTTCCACTTCGTGCTGCGCGGCGGCTACAACTTCACGTTGCACTTCAACAACTCGGTGGGCGCGATGAAAGAGGGCCGCGGCAGCAACTGGCCGACCGGCGTGCCCGCCGACGGCCAGCGCCTGCTCGACCTGGCCCGCAACCTGCCGAACACCGACCTCAACTTCGGCACGCTGTCGTCCGGCAACACCGACGAGAACGGCTGGCGCGACGCCGTCTACTGGGCCCAGGCGCTGAAGCCGAAGATCATGACGACCGGTCACGCGCCGGTCGGCGCGTCGCTGCAGTACTACGCCGGCTTCCTGAACCACCTGAAGCTCATGGAACAGCCGAAGAACGCGTGGCCCGGGTTCCCGCGTGCGCAATGGCCGATCGTGCGCAACCACACCGACCCGACCGACGTCCTGAAGCCAGAGGTCTACACGAACGGCGATCCGGCCTGGCAGAACCCGCAGAAGGCGGCCAAGATCGCCCAGTACTGCTCGTGAACGGGGCTCCGAGCCCGCATGCCGGAGCCTTCCGCGCGCGGCTCGGTGCGGCGGCGCTCGGGCCTGGCCGACAGCGCACCGCCGGCCGCGGCCGTTCGGCCGCGGCGCCGTTCCGCTTCCGCGGGACGACGCTCAGCCGGCGGCAGCGCCGTTGCGCCGACGCGCGACGAAGCCGAGCGCGCCGAGCCCCATCGCGAACATCGCCCACGTCTCCGGCTCCGGAATCGCCGCCGCGGCCAGGAACGTGGCCCGCGACGCGAGCGCGAGATCGGTGTAGTTCGAGAACACGCCGTCCATGCCCCAGCCGAAGAACCGCTGGTACTCGGTGTCGGCAGCGGTGCCGGTGCGGCTGAACGTGTAGCCGTGCACCAGCAAGCCGGCGGCGTGGGCCTGGTCGATGAACGATTCCGACATGCCGGCGCCGGTGATCGACGTGCCGACGCCATCGGCGAAGCTCTTGATGTTGGCGAGCCCGTACGTGACCAGCGCCGTCGACGACGTGCTCAGCACCAGCAGATTGAAGTCAGCGCCGAGCAGCGCCTGCTTGTCGTGGATGCTCCTGATCGTGTCGATCGAGAACGACTGGATGAAGACCTTGTCGGTGCCCTTGTAGCCGTTCGCGAGCAACGTCTCGAGGATCTTGTTCTCCATCACCGGATCGGCCTGCTTGGCTTCTGGGTAGATGCCGACCTCCCGGCCGGTGCTCGCGCTCAGGTTGCGCGCGAGCGTGATGACTTCCTGGAACGTCGGGATGCTGTACGGGTTTGGCGAGGCCGGCGTGAAGCCGGGGTAGGTCGTCGACGCGGTGCCGACCGGCCGCACCGTCAGCGTCTTGATCTCGGCGAGGGTGAAGTCCGACACCAGGTAGCTGCTGAGACCCGGGAACAGCGTCTGCACGTTGGTCGTGCGGATCAGCGTGTCGTCGTGCATCGCGACCAGCACGCCGTCCTTCGTGAGCTGGAGGTCGGGCTCGATGTAGTCGGCGCCGAGCTTGACCGCGAGTTCGTAGCCGCCGAGCGTGTGCTCCGGCAGGTAGCCGCTGGCGCCGCGGTGCGCGATCACGATCGGCGCGTCGCCGTTCAACTGCTTCAGGTCGGCAGCGCCAGCGGTGGCGGCAGCAACCGCGAGCACGAGCGGCCAGGCCGGCTGCAGCACGCGGGAAAGGACGTGAGTGATGGAAGGCAAGACAGTCTCCTCGGTGTGGCTCTTGAAGGATCGGACCCGGCGCCGGCATCCGAGCGCATTTCGACGCGCCCGACGACGGTAACCCAAACGAATGACGGGTCGGTGACGCGGCGGCGGTCTCCTTGCCCGGCGCGCGGACACATGCCGCCATGCGACGCCGGATCAGGCTGACCCACGCCGGCCGCGATCGAAACGGACTTCTTCGCGGTGGTCCGCTCGCATCCATGCGCGTCGCAAGGTCGTCGACCGGTCGGCCTGGAAGTTCTTGCCGCTTCGGCGTAATGTGGACGCACCGACGCATCGCCGCCGACTCTGCCGAGGTCGCCTATGACCGTTGCCGCTCCGCTGACCACCTTCCGCCTCGAACGTGGCGTGTCGATCGCGCAGGCCCGGCCGCCGAACAGCGACGCCGTCACCTGGGACTCGCCGGCGCTCGAGGTGATGACCGATCTGACCGAGGTGCGTGCCGCGACCACGCACCCGGCGACGACCTTGCGCCAGGCCGAGCAGATGATGATCTACCAGGGCGTGCGGATGCTGTTCGTCGTCACCGACATGCCGTCGATCGAAGGGCTGATCACGACGACCGACCTGCGCGGCGACCGCCAGATGCGCATCGGCTACGAGCGCGGCCTGCACTACGACGACCTCTGCGTCGGCGACGTGATGACGAGCCTGTCGATGCTCGATGCGATCGACCTGCAGCGGGTCCGCGGCGCAACCGTCGCGAACGCCGTCGCGACCTTGAAGCGGCTCGGCCGCAACCACCTGCTGGTGGTCGAGGCGGCGACCGGGCAGACACCGCGGCGCGTGCGCGGCGTCATCTCGCGCTCGCAGATCGAGCGTCAGCTCGGCGCCTCGCTCGACATCACGCCGATCGCGAGCAGCTTCTCCGAGATCGAGCAGGCCCTAGTCTGACAACGGTGGCGCGGCATCGCCCGCCCGCGCGAACGTCAACGTGCCGTCGTCGATCCGGCCGAAGCGCAGCATCAGGAAGTCGAGCACGTAGTTCTGATAGAGCCGCCACGGCTTGTGAGCGCCCTGCTTCGGCAACGTGCCGGCCGCGCGCTGCACGTAGCCCGACGAGAAATCGATGAAGGGTCGCGCCTCCACCGCCGGATCGCGGCGTGCAAGCGCGACGTCATGGCCGTGGCGCTTCATGTGGTTCAGCAACCGGCAAACGAAGCGTGCGGTCAGGTCGGCCTTCAGCGTCCACGACGCGTTGGTGTAGCCGAAGGTCGACACCAGGTTCGGCACGTCGCTGAACATCATGCCCTTGTAGGTCATCGCCGCCGACGCAGAGCACGGCTCGCCGTCGATGCTCAGCGCGACGTCGCCGAGCAGGTTCAAGGTCAGCCCGGTGGCCGTGACGACGAGATCAGCCTCGATCTCGCGGCCCGATGCAAGGCGGACGCCGCGCTCGGTGAAGCGGTCGATCGCATCGGTGACGATCGACGCGCGGCCTCGCTTGATCGCGCGGAACAGGTCGGCGTCCGGCGCGATGCAAAGCCGCTGATCCCAGGGGTCGTAGCGTGGGGTGAAGTCGGTCGCGACGTCGTGATCGGGTCCGAGGCGCCGGGCCGCGAGGCCGATCAGGCGCGTTTTCATCCACTCCGGCCAGCGCCGCGCGAGGTTGAAGAACAGCATCGTGAGCAGCACGTTCTTGATCCGCACGAGGCGGTAGGCGAGCGCCGCCGGCAGGCGCCGCTTCAGCCACTCGGCGATCGGGTCCTGCGACGGCAGCGCGACGATGTAGCTCGGCGAACGCTGCAGCATCGTCACGTGGGCCGCGGTCTTCGCCATCTCGGGTACCAGCGTGATCGCGGTCGCGCCGCTGCCGATCACGACGACGCGCTGGCCGGCGTGGTCGAGGTCGGCGGGCCAGAACTGCGGATGGACGATGCGGCCGCGAAATCCCGCTTCACCGTCGAAGCTCGGCCGGTGCGCCGCGTCGTAGCGGTAGTAGCCGCTGCAGAACAGCAAGAAGTGGCAGCTCTGATGCTCGCGTCGGCCATCATGCTCGATCTCGACGGTCCAGCGCGCATCGGCCGAAGACCAGTCGGCGCTGACGATGCGGTGCCCGAAGCGGATATGGCGGTCGATGCCGCGCTCGGCTGCTGTCTCGGCGATGTAGCGCCGGATCGTCGAGCCGTCGGCGATCGCCTTGGCATCGGCCCACGGCTTGAACTCGTAGCCGAGGGTGTACATGTCGGAGTCGGAGCGGATGCCGGGGTAGCGGAACAGGTCCCAGGTGCCGCCGATCGCGTCGCGCGCCTCGAAGATCGCGAAGCTGCGGTCCGGGCAGCGCTGTTGCAGATGCGCCGCCGCGCCGACGCCGGACAGGCCCGCGCCGACGATGATCACGTCGTGATGTGTTGCGACAGCAGCCATCGCGGCGCGCGGCCGCAACGCTGCCGCGGCCTCACCGCTTGCCGCATCGTCCGATGCCGACGCGTCGCGCAGGAAGCGGACCGCGGCCGCGACCGAGCGTCGCGCTTCCGGCAGGTGGATCATCATCTGCCAGACGTGCGGCACGACCGACCACACCTTCAGCTCGACGGCGACCCCGGCGGCGCGCGCCTTGTCGGCGAGCCGCACCGAGTCGTCGCGCATCAGCTCGTCGGCGCCGACATGGACGAGCAGCGGCGGCAGGCCGCGCAGGTCGCCGAGCAGCGGCGAGGCCAGCGGCTGATTCGGATCGGCGCCGGCGAGGTAGGTCGCGACGACGTGATCGATCGCGGCGCGGTCGAAGAGCGGATCGCGCCCCACGTTCGTGTCGAGCGACGGGCTGCCGCCGGTCAGGTCGGTGCCGGGCGAGAACAGCGCAGCCGCTTCGGGCAAACGCTCGCGGGCATCGCGCAGCACCAGCATCAGCGCCAGCGCGAGATTGCCGCCGGCACTGTCGCCGGCGACCGTCAGGCGCGCATCGGCATCGGCGGCGCCGCGCAGCGCGCGCCAGGCCGCGCAGACGTCGTCGAGCGCGGCCGGAAACGGATGCTCGGGCGCGAGCCGGTAGTCCGGGACGAACAGGCGCGCGCCCTGCAGTGCGATCGATGCGGTCAGCGGCCGATGGGTGCGCGCCGAACAGCCGATGAAGCCGCCGCCGTGCAGGTAGAGCACTGTGAGGCGGCGTGCTGCACCGGCCGCAATCGGATCGGCGGCTTCGACCCATTCACCCGGGACGCCACCCAAGTTTCCGGCCGTGAAGCGAACCCCGCGCGGCACCGGCAGGCGCGTCGCGAAGACCGCACGCACGCGGGCGACGTCGCGCATGTCGCCGAGCGCCGGCTTGATGCGATGGCGCACGACGAACGCCGCGAGACGGGCCTGCCAGCTGGCCATCGGAATAGTGACGTCGTGGTCGGACGAAGCGGAAATCGAAGGTCGGGCGGCGAAGCGCGGTGAGGCGGTTCGACGAGCCATTCTCCAGCAGTCGAAAGCCAAGAGTCGGTGCGCGAACGCGGTTCGGCGATCGGTCCCAGAATCGTGCGACGCCGCGTCGATCGATGCGACCTCCAATCGAAAACCCTCGCAGCCGTGCAGACGCTCATCGACCTCACCCAGGGTGCGCCTGTTTCCGCCGCGCTGCTCGCCGTCATCGTCGCGGTCAGCCTGATCGGCCTCTATCGGATTCCGGCGTGGATCGAGCGCAACCTTCTGCGACCGTACTGGCTGGTGCGCAACGGCGAATACGCGACGCTGGTCACCAGCGGCTTCGTCCATGCCGACATCGCGCATCTGCTGTTCAACGGCTTCACGTTGTGGGCGTTCGCCTTTCCGCTCGAACGCACGCTCGGCTCGGGGCGGTTCCTGCTGCTCTACACCGCCGGGCTGCTGGTCAGTTCGTTCGGGACCTGGCTGAAGCACCGCGAAGACCCCGAGTACCGCTCGCTCGGCGCCTCGGGTGCGATCCTCGCGGTGCTGTTCGCGTCGATCGTCTACTTCCCGACCAATGCGATCTACATCCTGCCGATTCCGGTGCCGATCCCGGCGCCGCTGTTCGCGGTGGCGTACCTCGCCTACACGGTGTACGCGTCGCGCCAGGCGCGCGGGCGCATCAACCACGATGCGCATCTGTCCGGGGCGCTGACGGGGCTGGCTTTCGTCGCCGTCACCGATCCACAAGCCGTCTCGAGGGCGATCCGCGCGGTGTTCGGTTAGGTCCCGGCGCGCTGTCCATCGGTGGCGCGGGTGTCAGCGGTCGGAGTCGGATCCGTCCGGGGTCGCCGGCTCCTCGCCGGTGCGCGCCGGTGCATCGCTTGCCGGCACGGCCTCGGTCTGCGAACGCTCGGTGGGCGGTGACCCGGGCACGTCGATGACGTCCGTACGGTGCGGCGCGTTCGACTCGGCGTGCGTGCCCTCGACGGGCAGCGCCCTCGGCGTTTCGGTGGCATCCGCTGGGCCGGCGGCGTCCGAAGCCGGCTGACCGCGATGCCCATCCGGCGGGCGCGCTCCGCGCCCCTGATCCGCAGGACGCGGACCGCGCGCAGCATCAGCGGGACGCGGACCTCGGTCCTGCCCAGGCGGGCGCGGACCGCGACCCTGCTCCGCGGGACGTGGACCGCGACTTTGACCCGGTGGATGCTGCCCTCGACCCTGGCTTGACGGATGCTGGCCATGCGCGCCATCCGGTGGCCGCGGCGCGCGTGCGGAATCGACCGGACGCGGGCCGCCCGAAGGTCCGGACGGACGCGGATCGCGGGCGTCGTGGGGCGGTCGGGGACCCCGCGCCGATTGCGCCGGCGGCTCACCCCGCGAGTCGCCGCCAGGTCGCGGGCCACGGTCCGGTCGCGGCGGGCGAGGATCGTGCGCCGGCCGAGTCCGCGGCGGATGGCCGGCCCGATCGGCAGGTCGCGGACCCTGCGTCGGCGCGCCGCCTCGCGGCCCGTGCGACGGCCCCGGCCCGCGCGCCTCGCGCGAATCGAATCCGGGCGCCTGTCCCCGATCCGCGGGCGGGCGCATCTCATAGCGCCGCGCCTGCAACTCGCGATCCTCGGCGGCCTCCTGACGCGCGCGCTCGAGCAGGCCGTCGAGCTCGTCGGCGGCAACCTGCTTCAGCGCACAGAAATTGGCCCGCGTCAGCGTGGTCTGCTCGAAGTCGCGCAACAGGCCGGCCCGGTTGCGACGCTGCTGGGCTTCGAGGACGCGGCGCTCACCCTCGAGGTTGCGCTGCTGGTCTTCGAGGGCGCGGCGTTCTTCGTCGATGGCGCGGCGGCGCGCCAGCTCGTCGACCGCGCCGCGCCGGTGCTCGTCGCTGATCTCGCCGGCCGGCTGGCCGTCGAGGTCGACGCGGTGCGCGCCCTGCGCAACCGCCTGCAGGTACGCGGTGCTGCCGGTGTAGCGGCGGAAGAACGCGGACAGCGACTGCTTCGAGAAGACACCCGGCGCGCGTTCATGGATGTCGATCTGGATGCGGAGCTTGAGCGGCTTCGGTCCGCGGCCGAACAGCGCCGGGAAGCGCTTCCTCAGCTGCGGCCATGCATCGCCCTGGATCGGACGGGGCGCTGGCGGAGCCGACGGCACGGGGCCGGAAATCGCAGGTTCCGCCGTCGCAGGGTCGGGGTTCGTTGCGTCAGAAATCGCAGAGGCCGGCGGGACGGCGTCCGAAGGCGCAGTGGCGGCCAGCGACGACGCTTCGTCGCCCCGACCGGCCGCTTCTGACGCCAGCTCCGACGCAGCTTCCGGCGCAGCCTCCAATGCCGCTTCCGACGCCACTTCAGATGCAACGTCTGGCGTCACTTCTGACGCTGCTTCCGACGGCGCCACTGATGCCGCTTCCGAAGCCGCATCCGCAGACGCGCCTGCAGACGTCCCCGAACCTTCGATCGTTGGATCGGGCGTCTCGTCTTCCAACGACGGGGACTGGTTTAGCGATTCGGGCGTGGACATGTACGCGGGCGCGGCAAAGTGCGGATTGTGCGTTGCGCTTGCTCGCGGCGCCGTACCGCCGGAGCACGAAGCTCCGGTGACCCGGCTCCTGCGCGCGGCGAGGACCGTTGCGGCTTCCGTGAGCAGACGGCGTGCCGGCGGCCGACCGGCTGTCGGGCGCCGTTGCAGGCTGTCGAGGCGATGGCGCAGTCCGTCGCAGCGCGCTGCGGGCCACCGGCACCGCCCTTTACAGTGCCCGCATGGAAGCCGCCACCCCCTCTTCGTCGAACCCCTCGCGCAGCGCGGTGGCCGGCATGCCGGCCGCGCTGCGGCGCGCGCTGATCGCCTATGCGCGCTGGCTCGACAGCATCAGCTGGAAGCGCTTCATCCTGCTCTCGGTGCTCGCGCTGATCGCCTCGGGAATCCTGTCGGCGCTGCCGCCCTTCAACATCGAATGGGGCGGCAACCGCAAGGCGGTGCAGGCCGAGAAGCGGGCGAAGGCGAAAGCGAAGACGCCGGTCGTCGCGAAGGGCACCGACGAGCGCGGCGGCTACGAGATCAACATCGGCAAGCAGGGCGTGCGGATCATCCGGTCGCCGGCCGCTTCGGCGGCGGCGAGCGGCGCCGTCCCGGCTAGCGGAGCCAACGGAGCCAACGCAGAGCCTGCACCGGCCGTCCCGGCCACCCCGCCGCCGCCGTTGCCGCCGACGCCGCCCACGCCGCTCGACGAAGGCATCCGCATCCAGATCCCGCCGGGCGCCGAGACCGAGGAGATCCGGCGCGCGATCGAGGAAGCCCAGGACGAGATCCAGCAGGCGATCCGCGAGGGCGGCTCGCGCGAGCACGTCGAGTCCGGCTTCATCCTCGGCGACCACCTGCCGCCGTTCACGGTGCTGCTGATCGTGCTGTCGATCGTCACCAAGGTCATGGCCGCGGGCCGCTTCAAGGCCGAGGCGAAGGCGGTCGTCGCGACCGAGATCGCCGAGTCCGAGGCGCTCAAGCGCCAGGTCGTCGAGGCCCGCATGGCGGCGATGCAGGCGCAGGTCGAGCCGCACTTCCTGTTCAACACGCTGGCCTCGATCGACCACCTGATCGAGACCGACCCGAAGCGCGCGAGCCAGATGCAGAAGAACCTGATCGCGCTGCTGCGGGCGTCGATGCCGGCGATGCGCGAGGCCCATCCGGCCGCGCACAACCTCGGCCGCGAGATGGCGGTGATCCGGCCCTACCTCGAGATCCTGAAGGTGCGGATGGAAGACCGCCTGCACATCGACGTCGCGGTGCCCGAAGGGCTGCTGTCGGCCGAGTTCCCGTCGATGATGATCCAGTCACTGGTCGAGAACGCGATCAAGCACGGCCTCGAGCCGAAGGCCGAAGGAGGCACGTTGACCGTGCGCGCCGAGATCGTCCACGGCAAGCTGGCGGTCACGGTCGCCGACACCGGCCTCGGCTTCGGCAAGGCGGCGACCGCCGGCACCGGCACCGGCCTCGCGAACATCCGCGAGCGCCTGAAGCTGCTGTACGGCAACCGCGCATCGATGTCCGTGACCGAGAACGTGCCGACCGGAACCGTCGTCTCGCTGACCGTCCCGTACCAGGCCCAGTCCCGCGAAGGAGATCCCGCATGAGCCGACTGTTGAAGACCTTCCTGGCGATGGCGTTGGTCGGGCTGCTGCTGAGCGTCGTCGGCATCGCCACGATCGTCGCCACCGGCGGCGATCCGCTCGCCCACGCGGTCATCTCGGTCAACGACCACGACGTGGCGCTGTCCGGGCTGCAAGGCAACCTGCCGCGGCTCGTGCTGGTCGGCCTGGTGGTGGCGGTCGTGCTGGTCGTCATCGTGCCGCTGGCGGTCGGAATACCGCTGGTCCTGATCGGCTTCGGGCTCGCGCTCGGCGTACTGGCGATCACGGCGGCGACTGCTTTGCTGCTGTCGCCGCTGATCCTGATCGGCTGGCTGATCTGGCGGCTGGCCCGGCCGGCGCGTCCGGCTCGCGTCAGCGCTGCCTGAGCGCTATCAGGGTCATTGCCATCCCCGAGCGACGCCGGGCGGTGCTCCACTGGCGGACCGCTTCAACCGGAGACCGCCCATGTCCACGCCCTTGCTCGCTTCGCTTCGCCGTGTCGTGCTCGCCGGGTCGACCGTCTGGCTCGCCTCGTGCGCCATGCCGACGTCGAACGCGGACAACGCACTCGCGCGCGCCGCGCAGGCGATGGGCAGCGACCGCGTGACGACCTTGCGCTACGTCGCCGAAGGCGGCGGCTACACGTTCGGGCAAGCCTACAAGCCGGGCGGCGCGTGGCCGCGCATCACGCTGCACTCGGTGACGCGCAGCATCGATTACGCGAACGGCGCGATGCGCGACGAGGTCGTGCTGAGCCGGGCCGAGCCGCTCGGCGGCGGCGGCTACCCGCTGTCGGGCCAGCAACGGACCGAGCAGCACGTCAGCGGCGAGCTCGCGTGGAACCAGGCCGGCACCACGGCGACGCCGGGGCCGCGATTCGTGGCCGATCGCATGCACCAGCTCTGGATCACGCCGCACGGCGTGCTGAAGGCGGCGCAGCGGCATGGCGCGCGCGGCACGGCCGGGGCGGGCGGCGCGAGCACGCTGACCTTCGCCGAGCCGGGCCGGTACAGCGCGACGGCCACGATCGAGGCCGACGGGCTGGTGAGCCGCGTCGAATCGACCTGGCCCGATCCGGTGATGGGCGACACGGTCGCGGTCACGACCTATGAGGACTACCGCGAGACCGGCGGCATCCGCTTCCCGATGCGGATCCGGCAGACGCTCGGCGGGTTCCCGGTGCTCGACCTCGCGGTCAAGGAGGTCCAGGTCAACCCGGCCGTCGCGCTGACCGTGCCGGATGCGGCCCGCAACGCCGCCGAGCGCGTGACGTC
>JBDSAB010000217.1:0-9304 GCA_039922395.1 Caldimonas sp. | reverse complement strand
CAAGGTTGCCGCCTTCCGGGCGAAGGGTTCGTTGTCCTTCAAGTACGAAGCCTGACAAGCGAGAGGTCGGAAGCCTGACATCGACCGCTGGCACCTTAACTTCAGGATTGCGCTGCGCCGCCCTGTGCACAGCCCTGTGGAAATCCGGACGATCGATACCGAACCACTCGCCAAGAAAAAAAGCGCCAAGGCCATCGACCTAAAGCGCTTGTTCTCCAACAGAAATTTCTGGCTCCTCGACCTGGGCTCGAACCAGGGACCAGCGGATGCTTCTTCCGGAATGAGGCGGTAGCAGACGGACTTTGGGTTGAATCCGTCAGGCGATCAACGCCCACGCAGCAAGCACGACAAGGGCGACGTAGGTGGGCCAAGTCAGACGAGCCACCATGACCCAGAAGGGGCCCAGGGTCTTCTCATCATCCTCTGTGTGAGGACCGACCCAACCATCGTCGAGTTGGTCGTTCAGCAATCCGGTCATTCAGCGATGTTACGAAACCAACAACGAAGTGCAAGTGCTGATACCGACATTGCCTATGAGCCTCTACCGACCGCGCCCAAAAAAAGAGGCGCCTCTGCCATCGACCTAAGCGCTGAGAAATTTTGGTTCGTCGACCTGGGCTCGAATTGGAGGCTTACGGATTAGCAACCAAGTGACTACTGGCGACGGTCAGCGTGGCGCCGGTGGGATTCGCGATGACGCCTTGAGACAGTCGTTTTTGAGCAGATGGCACAGGGGGATCCCGGTACAAGCGCGGAGCGTGGCTTAGCTGCGGGCCCCATGGACGAGCAGCACAAGAGTAGAGTTGTGATGCAACGTTCGAAGGAGCCTGTAATGAACACTTCCATCTTGATTGCCGTCCCAGCAGCCTGCGTCCTTATCCTGACGTCCACTGCCAGCGCTGCCCAGGAAAAGTCTGGTTCAACAACGGCAAGTAAACCTGTCACAACGCTCTCAAAGGCGGCGAAGCAGGCGTCGAAGCCGGCGCCCGTCCCCCAGGACACGATGGCTAAGATTGTGAAGCAGGGGAGCGAAAAGGAAAGCGCTCCGACAGCAACCCAGAGCACGCCCGTGAGCGAGCGCTCGTACGAGGGATGTCAACATGCGAAGGACAGCGACGCCTGATACCGACGTGACTCACTCGATACCGAGCCGCCACCCAAGAAAAAAGCGCCAAGGCCATCGACCTTAAGCGCTTGTTCTGAGACAGGAAACCGGGGGCGTCGACCCTGAGAACTGGATTGAGGTGATTTCGCTCGACTGAGCGTCAGGTCACGACCGAGCCTGTGTGAAAACGCTTTGATGCCTTGAGGCCGCTCGCCTAAATTGTGGCAACGCGGCGAAGCGGGCCACAGCATGAAGCGATTCATCGAGGGAGAAGAGCGAAGCCAGGTGACGTTGCTGCCAGAGTGTCTGGACGACTACATCGGCGAAGACAACCCGGTGCGCGTGGTCGACGCCTTTGTCGATGAACTGCGGCTGCAACGGCTGGGCTTCGATGGTGCCGAGCCCGCGGCAACGGGCCGGCCGTCGTACCACCCTGCGGTGCTGCTCAAGATCTACATCTACGGCTATCTCAATCGCGTGCAGTCGAGTCGACGCTTGGAGCGTGAGGCGCAACGCAATGTCGAGCTGATGTGGTTGACCGGGCGCCTGGCGCCGGACTTCAAGACCATTGCCGACTTCCGCAAGGACCACGGCGACGCGATCCGCAAGGTCTGCCGCGAGTTCGTCGTCTTGTGCCGGCGGCTCAAGCTCTTCACCGACGGAATCGTGGCGATCGACGGCAGCAAGTTCAAGGCCGTCAACAACCGGGACAAGAACTTCACCGACCGCAAGCTCCAAGCGCGCATGGAGCAGCTCGAGGACAGCATCAAGCGCTACCTGGTCGAGCTCGACCGGGCCGACCGCGACGCGACAGCCGTCCTGCCCGACCGGGTCGATCACCTTAAGGAGAAGATCGCCAAGGTCAAGCAGCAAATGCATACGCTCGGAGAGATCGGCGAGCAGATGAAGGCATCAGAAGACGGACAGATCTCACTCACCGACCCGGACGCGCGCTCCATGGCCACCAGCGGTCGCGGTACCGGCATCGTGGGCTACAACGTTCAGACGGCTGTGGATGCGAAGCATCACCTGATCGTCGCCCATGAGGTCACCAATGTGGGCCACGACCGAGACCAGCTGGCGAACATGTCCAAGCTTGCTAAGGCAGCCACCGGTGAGCGCGAGCTCATCGCCATTGCCGACCGTGGCTACTACGAGGGCTACGAGATCCTCGAATGCGAGCGGGCCGGCATTGCCGCGCTCGTGCCCAAGCCGATGACGTCGAACAACGCCGCAGCGGGCCTCTTCGACAAACGCGACTTCGTCTACGAAGGCGAGGCGAACCAGTACCGATGCCCGGCAGGCAGCGTTGCCATCTACCGGATGAGTTCCGAACAAGCGGGTAAGGTCCAGCACAAGTACTGGTCGTCGGACTGCCCGCGGTGTTCCATGAAGCCGCGATGTACCAATAGCAAGGAACGGCGCATCTCACGGTGGGAACACGAGGACATACTGGATGTTGTTCAAGAGCGGCTCGACGGCGCGCCCGAGGCAATGAGGCTACGCCGGCAGACAGTCGAACATGTATTTGGCACGCTCAAGGCGTGGATGGGGTCGGCTCACTTCCTCACCAGGACGCTGCCGCGAGTGCGAACCGAGATGAGCTTGCAGGTTCTGGCCTACAACCTGAAGCGGGCCACCAAGATCCTCGGAACCGGGCCACTGATCGCAGCGATGAGGCGCTAGAGAACGAGGGCTGAGCGCCCTCGTTATTCAACGATCGGAGCCTTGTCGCGTTCTGACGCAGCAGTCACCAAGCCTCGCCTCCGCCATGGCCCCGTTACTGCCGAGCGTGTGCAGCGTTTGCACACGGCCTCGGTCGGCAGCGACCGCCGGCCGCCAGTGGGAGCAGCCGTCGGCTGGGCCTGGTCGCCGCGTCGCTAACCCGCCTCGGCTTCAAGCCGTCGAACGTCAAGTTCCAAGGTATAGCGGACAGCCGCCCGAGGAGCCGGCCAACGTCAGGTATTGGCATCCGCCGACACTCGCCGGCCAAATCCGAGCGACAGCAACCAGTCTTTCAGCGACTATCGCTTGAATGTCGCTCCCAGTGCTTTATCGCATGGGCGCTGAATTTTCGTGTCGATTCATCACATCGATGGTTCGAAGCAACCACTAGAGTTCCCAAGAGGCCTTAAGGAGGTGCGGATATGGAACCCAGCGAGCACGTCCAAGCACTGCAGCAGGCGGAATCGAGCGTTGTCGAGTTCTTGCGGCTTCCGTTGGTCATGCGGCGTACAGGGTTGGCTCGATCAACGATATACCGGATGGTCGCAGCGCAGACGTTCCCCTGCCCCGTCCGGCTTGGTGGACGCGCGGTCGGATGGCGCCTCGCCGATCTCGACCGGTGGAGTGACAGCCGCCCTCCTGCGGGACACTGACCGCCTTCGGCCCGATCGCAAAGGCTCGGTCGGCGCCCATCATTCCTACTTGTACGACGGGCAGCTCGGCGACATACAGCTTGTGGCGGTCACGCGATCCAAGCTGATCTCGAAGACGAAGGCGGATCGCCGGTGCCTGTACTGCAGCACCTTCGTAGGCCTCATCGTCGTCAAAGCGGTGGACATCGAGCTAGCGTCTAACTGGCGGCACCGACCGCTGCAGCCGTTCACGCTCGCGACCCACCTAACACTCGCGATAGTCGACGCGGGTTGGCGACGGGTCGCCGGCATCGAGGGGCTTCGCCGGGACGCGCCCGACTGAAGCAGCGTGAACAAGCTCTTGCCATTGTTCGTGCAGGGGTGCGGCGGCACCGTCAAGTGATCATATCAGCCGCCCACCACACCCAGTCCTGCTAGCGGTTTGATGCAACGCGCACGACCTCTATCGCATCAGCATGGCGAGCTGTACGCACAGGCCGATCCACAGCAAGACCGCAAGCACTTTGCCCCAGCGCGAAGTCGTAAAGCGATAGCGCTCGTTGCGCCAGACCGCGCGCCGAACTCTCGCCAGCGCTGACAGGACGCACAGAGCAAGGATCATCCCCAAGACAATCCCAGTGAGACCCGGCAGCCTCGCTGCGAGGACTGCGTACAGGGCCGGCCATGCCAGGGCATCCAGCACCGCAAACAAGCGCCGGCCCGGCCACGTGACGGCATCCGGGCGTGGCGCAAACGTCATGAACATCAGCATTTCTCATCCCTCTCAGAAGGCCAATGAAAACGATGCTGCGTCTGGCGCACTGTAGGCTAAAAGCGTCGATGTCGCAATCCTCATTGTCTTTTTTGGACTCTACAACTAATCTGTTATCTCCTTTTTGGACGACATGAGCTTCGGCGTCAGGTCTGTTCCCTCAGGAGAGACCATGAAGCTTCGCAACGCCGCCCCGGAGCAGCCTGGGCAGCAATCCATTGGAACCGACGTCGCGGATCCTGTACTGCAGAACCGACGCAGGCGACGCGTCGTCGTCCAAAGAATTGATCGTCGCGTCCGAAAGCGCGCCGACCGGGGCTGCCGCCGCCTTTTTAAGGACCCGGCCAAGGAGATCGGAAGACGGCTGCGACTTCGTCGAGCCACCCGCGTCCTCTCGGCGTCCCAGGACGACGACGCGGTGGCCATCTCGCTGGCGCCGCACCGAGGCGGCCTCCTCGTCGAATGCGAGCGAACACGAGGCAAGCGCCGCGCCGTCGTCACGATGCAGTTCGCCGATGAGTCAGGCTTCCTGCGGTGGTGCGCGCGCGATCGCCTCCAGTTTCTCTATCCCCTCCTCTATGTGAATTTGCGGAGGAGCGGCAGTGAATTCTTCACCACCGTCTGAGTCGTCCGAACCGACCGCGCCGGATTCACCTCCCCTCGCCTACCTCGCCCGCGTCCCGGCGATCGTCCAGATGATCCACGCCACCACCGACCCAATGGATGCGATCGACGTTCTCACTGCGGTGACGTCCGAGCTCGGCGCCGACGTGTCGATCTTCGCGAGCTTCACGCGCGCCGGCATCGCGGAGGACTCCTATCGCGTCCTTTTGGCATGCGATCCGGCCTGGCGATCCGACCACGAGGAAGCCGGCTGGTTCGAGAGCGACCCCTGGCTCAACTACGCACGCCAGCACTCCGAGCCGATCCTCGCCTCCGAGCTCATCCTCGCGACGGATACCGAACGATCGATGGCCGAGGTCGCAGTTCGCCTGGGCTTTGCGTCGACGGTGATTGCGCCGGCCTTGTCGAACGCCGAGCAACTTCGGGTCGGCGTTTTCTGCCTCGGCTCGGCAACCCCAGGTCACTTCGAGCACCACCCCGACCCACTGGTGAAGGCGGCAGTCCGCTTGGTCGCCCAGGAGCTCCACGAATGGTGGACCGCGGCGATGCGCGACGAACTTGTCGCTTCCGCCCGCCTGAGCCCCGAAGATATCTTGCTTCTCCGCCATGCCCATGCCGGACACGGCACCAAGGAGATCGCGCGAGCGACCGGATGGAGCAACGGCTCCATCGACTCGCGTTTTCAGCGCTTGAACGCCCGCTTGGGCGTTGCCACCCGCAAGGCCGCGGCGCGCCTGGCCGCCGAATGCAATCTGATCTGAGGAGCGTCCCATGACGACAGCAAGCCACGGCCACGCCACCGAGCCGCACCACGCCCAGTTCCTGGACCGGATCTACGGCTACGTCGGCGCCCACAACAGCCCCCTTCGCTATGACTACGAGCGAGACCGAGCCTGGCACCGAACGGCCATGCCAGCGGTGTCTATCGTCTGGATCTTCATGTATCACCGCTGGGTCGGTACGCCGGTCACCGAAGCCGAGATCGCGTGGGCGTGCGGCGCGTTTCTTTATGCGATCGCCGGCATCAGCTTCTGGGTCTATCTGAAGCGCCGTCCGAAAGGCGGCATCCATGTCCAATACGCGTTCTTTGCGCTCGACCCGCTGATTGTCGGCTGGGCCCTGTACGCAGCACCCGAGCCGCTTGCCTGGTGGCTTGTCCTTCTTCTTGTCATCTTCGTGAAGGTCGGTTTCCGGTACGGCCGAAACGCGATGAAGGTGGAGCTTGTCTTTTGCTGGGCGGCGGCCCTCCTTCCCCTCCTCTTCAGCCCCTATTGGCACACCCAGTTCCATATGGCCGCCTCACTCGTCTTGATGCTGATCTGCGCCTGGTGGCTCTTTGCGCCGCTCAACCGCCTGATGGAAAAGGCAACCCGGCTCGAGGTCGAGAACGCCAGACTGCAATCGGAGCACGACTCACTGCAAGCCAAAGGCGAATTCCTATCCCGGGTCAGCCACGAGCTGCGCTCGCCGCTCCAGGGAATCGTCTCCTCGCTCGACACCATGAAGGACCGCTACTGCAGGGACGAGGGCGAGGCGATGACCCTCGCACGCATCCGGCGCGGCGCACTCGCGATCAACGGCCAGCTGCGCGATCTCCTGACGATCGCCCGCGGCGACATGGGAAAGATCGAGCTGGACCCGATGCCCTTCGAGGTCAAGGAGCTGGCGACGACGATTGCCTGCGAAGTGCTGAGCGAGGCCAAGACCAAGGGCATCAGCCTCGAGATCGATGTACCCGAGAAACCTGCTTTCCTCGTCGCCGACGCGGGCCGGATCGACCAGGTCCTGACCAACCTTCTCACCAACGCGATCCGCCACACCCAGGAAGGCGCGGTTCGCCTGAAGCTTCATCCGGTCGGCGAGGACGGGCGTCTGCGCTTCGAGATTTCAGACACCGGCCCGGGCATCGAGGAGAGGAAGATTCCAGCCCTCTTTGATGCGTTCACCCGGTTTGCGGTCATGGATGGCAACGGCGACTGGGACGGCGCCGGACTGGGCCTTGCGGTCGTGCATTCGGTGCTCAAGTTCCTGGATGGCAATGTCACCGTCGAAAGCGAGCTTGGCAAGGGCACGACCTTCAAGGTGGAGATTCCCACCGAGCGGTTGCCGGACGAGCCGCGGTCCCGTGAGTCGCTCGCGCAGCGGGTGCTCGTCGTCGACGATCACGAGGAGGCGCTCCACGGCATCGCGAGCGTCGTCAGAAAACTAGGTCTGGATTGCGACGTCGCCCAGTCGGTCGCGACCGCGGCCAACCTTCTGGGCGCTCGTCCCTATGACCTCGTCTTTCTGGATCTGGACATGCCCCTCAAGTCCGGCTACGACCTGGCCGGCGAGACCCGGCGCGGCAACGGCCCGAACAAGAACGCGCGAATCGTCTCGATCAGCGGGGCCCACGTTCCCAAGGAGCGCCATGGTGCGCCCTTCAATGGGCACCTGACCAAGCCGATCATGATGCCGGCGATCCAGTGGGCTATCGCTTTGCCATTGAGCGTTTCAGCGATGTCCAGATGATCAGCGGTGGCGTGGGCTTCTGAAAGATCTGCAGCTGATAGGTCGAGATCGCCTGCGATACGGCGCGACCGACGCTGACGTCATCCATCATCCTTCCGGTCAGGATCGCGATCGAGCTGCCGGGGTCCTCCGCGTGGATCATGCCGATCACCTCGTCAGCCGACCCTTCTGCGAGCACCCAGTCGAGCACATAACCATCGAAGGGCCGCGCCTTCATGTGGGCGACGAGGTCCTGGACACGGCTGAAGGCCTGCACCTCGCAGTCCTGATCCGAGAAGAACTCTGCAAGCCCAGCGGCCGCATTCTGGTCATCGTCGAGGATCGCCACGCGCGGACGCCAGTTCGAGCGACTGGATACCGTCATGTGCTTGACCTCGAAGACCGGGCCGACACCGCCCTCGCTCGAGGGCATGACGAGCCATTGCTCGCCGGCCTTGACGGCTACAAGGGTGTTTGGCGGGCGCTCGCGAACGGGATCGCCGACGACCAACTCACAAGGCACTCGATGACCGCCAGCGACGAGGACAGCGGCTTCGGCATCCGTGTCCTCGCGGCCCCCGAATGCCTCGGCAAGTGATTCGCCGAAGTGCTGGGCCAGCTTCTCGATCTCCTCGATTTCCCAGGCGACACCGCCATTAAGACGGCGGTACGCAGCGTTGTGCCCGCAGGCGACCACCTGGGCGATGGTCGTCACGTGGCGAGACGAGGGAATCTCGTGCCGATTGAGCAGCGCGCGCACGTAGCGCGAACCGATCGACTGCTGGGCCGGTTCGGCAGCCGAGTCGACGGCCTTGAAATTGGAAGTGGACATCCGAGGTGGCTGGGTTCGTCCGTTTCAGGCTGGGCACCACATTGTGCAGTCGATTTGCGACAAAGCCATCCTTGGCATTGGCGCCTTGCACCGGTGACAAGAGTGCAAGGCCATGCCTCGCAGATAGCCCTGAAGCGCCGCATACCGAGTCTCCCGCACACCAGTTCACGAGCGCAATGCAACCGCGAGACGCCCTGGCATCGCCTTGGCCTTGAGACGATGCGCACGCTCGCTTGGGCGCTGATTTTTAGGTGCGATTCAGCGCCGTCACAGCCGGTTCTGGCGCCTAAATTTCTTTTCGCGGTGAACGCATGTTCAATGATTGAGGAAAAGAGAGGCCGAGAATGAATGCGAACACAACCACTGGCGTCGAGACACCGGCTCGCGAATCAAGAGTGAAAGCACTCTGCGCGACGCTCTCAGCCGCGATCGTTGCTTCATTGAGCGTCGTGAGCGAGCCGGTTCACGCCGTCGACGGCTGCCTCGCCCTCCTCTGCTTCGCTGCGCCGAACTGGAGCGCCATCCAGCAGTGTGTGCCACCGGTTCAGCAGGTCTTGAGCGATCTCGCACACGGCAAACCCTTCCCGACCTGCAACATGGCCGGCGGCGGCAACAGCGCCACCCACCAGTGGTCGAGCGTTCCGACGAACTGCCCACCGCAGTACGTCGGCTTTATCGAAAGCGACAGCGGCTCGTTCCCTGCCTGGTGTGCCTACGACGGTGCCATCACCGTCACGATCAACAGCACGCCCTGGCTCACCACCTGGTGGAGCATGAGCAACGGCACGGTCACCGACTACAGCGCCGCCGCGAAGGCCCAGTTCGGCACCTGGAGCAGCAAGTTCGAGGATGAGTACGCCGTCTGGGCGGCATCCCATCCTGCCCCTGTCGCGTGCACCGGCGCGTGCTGAGATCCCATGGACGCCTCCGCCCTTCTCGCCCTCGCCGCAGCTTGCGCTCCGGCGGTGCACCCGCAAACCGCGCAAGCTCTCGTCACCGCGGAGAGCAGCAGCAATCCGCACGCGATCGGCGTGGTCGGTGGTCAGCTCGAGCGCCAGCCACGCACCGCCGATGAGGCACTCGCGACCGCTCGGCAACTCCAGCTCGACGGCTGGAACTTCAGC
>JBDSAB010000216.1:0-8950 GCA_039922395.1 Caldimonas sp. | reverse complement strand
CCGTTCTCGGCCGCGACGACGCGATCGGCACTGCCATGGATCACGAGCAGCGGCGGCCAGTCGGACACGCTGTCGGCAGACGCCAGCGGCAGCATCGACTTGCGCCGTCCGCGCATCGCGCTCAATGCCGTCGCCGACGAATGCGCGAGGCCCGGGGCGATGCCCGAGTGCATCGCGATCGCACAGAAACGTTTCGGGCGCAAGGTCGCCAGCAGCGCCGCCATGCCGCCCCCTGCCGACAGCCCGGCGATCGCGATGCGTTCGCGGTCGACCGGCTGCGCAATGCAGACCTGCTCGATCGCCGCATCGATGATCGCGGCCTCGCGCTGGGCGCGGCCGTTGCGGGTATCGAACCAGTTCCAGCAGCCCTGGCCGTTGGCGAGCCGATCCTGTTCGGGGTAGAGCACGAGGAAGCGCTCGGTCTTCGCGAGGCGGTTCATCCGCGAGCTCGCGGCCAATGCGGCACCGTCCTGCCCGCACCCGTGCAGCATCACCAGCAGCGGCAGCCGCTCGCTCCGTCGCGCACCCGACGGCTTGTAGAGGTGGAAGCGCCGCACGCCGGCCGGCGCGATCGCGACGCCGGCCGACCAGCCGATCTCGCGAGACGCCGCGCGTGTTGACCCGCTGCGCCGCGTCTTGGCCAGCGATGCGGTGTGGGCGCGTTTGAGGCTCGTGGATGTCGGTGGCCGGCGCTTGGCGCGAACCACCTTCGGACGTGCTGCCGCCTGCACCTTCGGCACGCTGGCGAGCGCCTGACGGAACGTCTTCGCGCCGCGGCGCAGGGCGGTCCGCGTCATCGACGTGATCGCCTTCTGCCAGACGCTGCCCAGCGTCTTTCGCGATCGGCGCTTCATCGGTCGAATCGACATTCGGCGCGTGTCGATGCGCGCCGCGAGAGGCTCAAGCCGGCGCGAGACGCGCGCGTTCGTCGTGGCGGGCGAGGCGGCCGAGCAAATGATCGACTTCGTCGCGCGTGGCCGGGGTCAGCGCGACCGCGGGCTTGCGCTGGGCCGCACGGGTCAGGATGCCGCGACGCATCATCACGTACTTGCGCACTGCGAGACCGAGGCCCGGCTGCTGCTCGTAGCGCAGCAGCGGCAGGTGGGCGTCGAACAGGTCGTGGGCGGCGTCGCGCTGGCCGTCGGCGGACAGCCGCACGACGTCGCAAAGCATGTCGGGGAACGCATAGCCGGTGTTCGCGCCGTCGGCGCCGCGCTCCATCTCGTAGTCGAGGAAAAGGCCGCCGTTGCCGCACAGGATCGCGATGTGGCGCATCGAGCCGTCGCGCTCGAAGCCGCGCAAGGTCGTGATCTTCTCGAGGCCGGGCCAGTCCTCGTGCTTCAGCATCGCGCACGACGGCAACTCGGTGACGATGCGGCGGATCACCGCCGGCGTCATCTGCACGCTGAAGGTCAGCGGATAGTCCTGCAGCACGAACGGCACGTCGGCGCCGATCGCTTCGACCGCCTGGCGGTAGTAGCCGACGATCTGGTCGTCGGTGCGCAAGGTGTTCGGCGGCGCGATCATCACGCCGGCCGCGCCGGCGCTCATGACCTCGTGGGTCAATGCCCGCATCGCCGCGAAGCCCGGCGCCGAGACGCCGACGATGACCGGCAACGACGGCGCGCGCCGGATCATCCGGCTCGCGATCTGCACGCTCTCGTCATGGCCGAGCTTCGGCGCCTCGCCGAGCTGGCCGAGCACCGTGATGCCGGTCGAGCCGATGCGGCCGTAGAAGTCGGTCAGGCGATCGATCGATTCGGTGTCGATGCGACCGTCGTCGAAGAACGGGGTCGGGGCGATCGGGTAGACACCGCGGGCTTGGGCGGTCAGCAGCATGGGAACTCCGGGGTCGGGGGATGGTGTCGATTGTGGCCGGCTGTTGCAGCGATTGGTTCGCGCTGGTCTGTCGGCGTCGATCGGGATCGGTGGCTGACAATCATGTTGATCAGGGTCGCACGGTTCACCAGTCCTCTTTGACTGCCAATGCGAGCTGCCGCGACGCAGCACCGCGCGCGGCCAGCCAGCCGGTTGCCGTGCCAGCGATCAGTACGGCGGCACACAGCAGTGCAAGGCGGCCCCACGGCACCGACAGGTCCATGGTCCAGTGGAAGCTCTGTGGGTTGACGACCTTGACCAGCACCACGCTGACGGCGAGGCCGAGCAGCAGGCCGAGCAGTGCGCCGGCCGCGGTCCAGACGGCGCATTCGGCGCCGACGATGCCGAGCACCTGGCGGCGCGTGAAGCCGAGGTGGGCGAGCAGGCCGAACTCCTTGCGGCGTGCCAGCACCTGCGCCGAGAAGCTCGCGCCGATGCCGAACAGGCCGATGCCGATCGCGACCGCCTGCAGCCAGTAGGTCACCGCGAAGCTGCGATCGAAGATGCGCAGCGACGCGGTGCGGATCGCGCCCGGCTCGGCGAACTCGAGCAGCGCGCCGTCGAAGGCGAGCTCGCCGGCGCTCCGGCGCAGCGCCGTGCGGACCGCATCGACCTCGGTGCCGGCGCGCAGCCAGAGCGCGATGTCGGTGCTGCGCAGGTCGCCGGTCAGGCGCTGGTAGTCGGCGCTGGCGAGCACGACCGCGCCATGCTGGCGCGCGTAGTCGCGCCAGACCCCGCGCACGTGAACCGGGGCACGCGTGCCGTCGGGCATTGGCAAGACCAGCTCGGTGCCGGTCCGGGCGTCGTACAGGTCGACCATCGCCTCGCTCACGTAGGCGGCGGTCCTGCCAGGCGGAAGTGCGGCCAGCGTGCCGACCAGCGGCAGGCGCGCCGCCGGGTCGTCGAGCGTGCGCGCGATCAGCGCGACGGTCGGCTTCGCCGGGTCGAGCTGCAGTTGCGTGACGCGCTGCGACTCGACCCGCGTGACACCACCGATCGAGGCGGCACGCACCGTCAGCTCGGCCGGCAAGGTCACCGGCTCGCTGCTCGGGCCACCGCTGCCGCTGCGCACATAGAGATCCGCCGGCAGCACCGTGTCGAGCCAGGCCAGCACCGATTCGCGGAAGCTCCCGACCATCACCGTCAGCGCGACCGCAAGGCTGAGGCTCGCGACGACGCCGGCGACCGCGATCGTCGCGGTATCGCGTTGCCGGCGTGCGCGCTCGACCGCGAGCAGCGCCAGTGGATGGCGCGGTGCCGGCACGCCGCGCAGCGCGAGGCCGATCGCGCCCGGCACGCAGGCGATGCCGCCGAGCAGCAGACAGGCGACCGACCCGTACGCCGCGAGCGGGATGTCGGCGATCGGCGGCAGCAGCGCGAGGGCGATGCCGGCGACGAGCAGCACCGGCCCGAGCACCGTCATCGGAGTCTCGTCCGACGTGCCGGCCAGCCCCTTCAAGCCTTGCGCCGGCGCGATGCGGCCGGCCGCGCGCGCCGGCAGCCAGCCGCCGACGACCGCGGCGGCGATGCCGAGCGCGACGTACACCAGTGCCGCGACCGCGCTGAACTGCAACTCAGGCGACACGCCGGCGAAGTAGCCGCCGCCGAGGTCGCCGCCGAGCCATCGCAACGCGAGCGCGGCGAGCGCGGTGCCGACGGCGAGCCCGGCCACGCTGCCGACCGCGCCGAGCAGCGCGGCTTCGACCAGCACGAGGCGCAACCGCTCGCGCGCACTCAGCCCGAGCACGCCGAGCAGCGCGAGCTGCGGCTGGCGTTGCGCGACCGACAGCGACAGGATCGAAAACACTAGGAATGCGCCGGTGAAGAGGGCGACCAGCGCCAGCACCGTCAGGTTCACGCGATAGGCGCGCGACACGTTCGAGACGCGCTGCGCGGCTTCGTCGGGGTCGGCAGCGCGAACGCCGGCCGGCAGTTCGAGCTCGCGCAGCACCGCGGCGCGATTTGCGCCGCGCACGAGACGGACATCGATGCGTTGGAGGCGGCCGAGTCGGTCGAACGCACCCTGCGCACCGGCGATGTCGACCACCGCAAGCGGCGGACCCGGCGCGGTGATGCCGCCGCCGATGCGCCAGTCGACCGGGCCGCGCGGCGTCAGCACCTGCAGCGTCGTCTTGCCGTTCGCGCCGAGGCGCTGCTGGGCCTGCGGGTTGAGGAAGATCGTCGCCGGGTCGATGACGGCGTAGCGACCTTGGCCGGCGGCGACGCGCGGCAGCAGCGCGGGCGCGAGCGTGCCGGCGACCAGCGCGTCGATGCCGAGGACGCGCAGTGCAACGCGTCGGCCTTGCGGATCGAGGGCGGCCGTCTCTATCTCGACGATCGGACTCGCGACCGCGACGCGCGGGTGCGCCGCGACGCGCGCGTACAGCGCCTCGTCGAAGCCGGCCGCGGGGCCGCGCAGTTCGAAGTCGGGCTCGCCGTTGATCGAGCGCACCGCTGCACTGAATTCGCCGAGGGCCGACTGGTTGATCAGATGCACCGAGAACGCCAGGGCGACGCCGAGCAGCACCGCGATGAAGGCGGCGCCGGCGCGCCAGGGGTGATGCCGCAGTTCCGGCCACGACAGCTGGCGCAGCCACGCGATCACGCGGTCAGCTCCGGATGCCGGACGGCGTCAACGTCACGGTGCGGTCGGCGCGCGCAGCGGCCGCCGCCGAATGCGTCACCAGCACACAGGCCGCGCCCTCGCGGCGGATCTGCTCGTGCAGCACCGCGAGCACGCGTTCGGCGGTGCGCGGGTCGAGGTTGCCGGTCGGCTCGTCGGCCAGGATCAGCGGCGGCCGATGGACCAGCGCGCGCGCGATCGCGACGCGCTGCAGCTGTCCGCCCGACAAGGTCTGCGGCATCCGGTCGTCGAAGCCGTCGAGGCCGACCGCAGCGAGGACCTCGCGCGTCCGCGCCGCATCGGGTCGGCGTTGCAGCAGCAGCGGCAGTGCGACGTTGTCGGCGACGCTCAGATGCGGCAGCACGTGGAATGCCTGGAACACGAAGCCGAGCCGCTCGCGGCGCAGGTGTGCCTGCGCGGCTTCGTCGAGGCTCGTCACGTCGACGTCGAGGATGCGCACGGAACCGGCGTCGATGGAGTCGAGCGCGGCGATGCAGTTCAGCAGGGTCGACTTGCCGACGCCCGACTCGCCCACCACCGCGACGAACTCGCCACGTGCGACGTCGAGGTCGACGTCGCTGAAGACGACGGCGTCGCCATAGCGCTTGGTCAGTCCGCGGACCGAGAGCACGTTCGCCGACGAATCGGGCGATGCGCTCACGCTTCGATGCCGCTCATGAGCGCGCGCGCCGCGCGCACCACCTGCTCGATCGCGTCGGCATCGTCGCAGGCGATGACGTGCCGCTGCGGCATGCCGCGCAGCCATGTCAGCTGGCGCTTCGCGAGCTGTCGCGTTGCGGCCGTGCCGGTTTCAGTCAGCCGTTCGATGCCGCCGTCGTCGAGCGCGGCCCAGGCCTGCCGGTAGCCGACCGAGCGCATCGACGGCAGGTCGGGATGAAGGTCACCCCGCGCGCGCAAAGCCCGCACTTCGTCGACGAGGCCGGCCGCGAGCATCGCCGCGAAGCGCTGCGCGATGCGAGCGTGCAGCCAGGCGCGGTCGCGCGGCTCGAGTGCAATCAGCGGTGCGTGCGCGGCGCCGCGGACGCGCGTCTGGCGCTTCGAGATCGGCGCGCCGGTGACGCGATGCACTTCGAGCGCGCGCTGGATCCGCTGCGCGTCGCGCGGCGCGATGCGCGCCGCGGCGACCGGATCGACGAGCGTCAGCTCGGCATGCAGCGCCGGCCAACCTTCGTTCGACGCGCGCTGTTCGAGCTCGGCGCGGATCGCCGGATCGGCGGCCGGCATCTCGTCGATGCCGTCGAACAGCGTCTTGAAGTACAGCATCGTGCCGCCGACCAGCAGCGGGGTGTGGCCGCGCGCGGCGATGGCATCGATCAGGTGCTGTGCATCGCGCACGAAGCGCGCTGCCGAGTACGCGTCAGCCGGATCGAGGATGTCGATCAAGTGGTGGGCGACGCGCGCGCGCTCGGCCGCGCTCGGCTTCGCGGTGCCGATGTCCATGCCGCGGTAGACGAGCGCCGAGTCGACACTGATGATCTCGACCGGCTGGGTCGGTGCCATCGCTTCGGCGATCGCGAGCGCAGCAGCGGTCTTGCCAGAGGCGGTCGGCCCGGCGAGGCACAGGTAGCGCGGGACGGGCATCGTTCGACGGGCGCTGTGCTCAGGCCGGCCGCGCACCGGGCCGCGCGATCAGCGAGCCGCGGCCCGGCTCGCCGTGCCACTGGACCAGCGTCCACGCGATCAGCGCGAGGACGACGCTGACCGCGCCGACGCCGAGCGTCAGCGGATAGACGGTGTCGTCGAGATTGCGCCCGAGCCAGAGGCCGACGCCGAACGCCGACAGCGTCATCGCGAAGCCCGACAGCGATGCCGCGGTGCCGGCTTTCTCGGGGAACGGCCCGACGGCGCCCGCCTGGCCGCACGGCTGGTGCACGCCATGGCCGATCGCATACAGGTACTGCGGCAGCACGATCGCCCACACCGTGTGGACGCCGGCCAGGCTGAGTGCCGCCATGCTGACGCCGCCGGCGAGCGTGAACCACGCGCCGCGCTTGACCGCACCGCGCAGGCCATGGCGGGTCAGCAGGCGCCGGCACAGCATCGTGCCGCCGATGTAGGCGAGCGAGATCGAACCGAGGATCGCGCCGTACATGACGCGCGACGTGCCGAGCACGTTGATGAAGACGAACGACGAGCCGGCAAGCAGGAAGAACAGGCCGCCGTAGGTGCAGGCCGAGAGCAGGGCCCAGGCCCGGAACGTCGGATTCGCGACGACGTGCGCCCAGTTGTGCAGCATCCTTCGCACGCGCGTCGCGCCGGGGTCGCGGCGCGGGATGGTTTCCTCGAAGCGCCAGGCGACGAACGCGAGCGCGCCGGCGCCGAACAGCGCGAGCGCGAGCAGCGCGAGATTCCAGCTCAGGCGCTCGATCAGCAGGCCGCCGAGCAGCGGGCTCAGCGCGGCAATGATGCCGAGCCCCGACAGCGCGCGCGACATCACGCGCGCCCCTTCACCCGGCTCGTAGAGATCGCGGATGATCGAGCGGCCGCAGGTCACGGCCGCGGCCATCGCAGCACCTTGCAACGCACGCCAGCCGATCAGCGCCTCGATGCTCGGGGCGGCGGCACCGAACACGCTGGCGACGCAGTACAGCGCAAGCCCGCCGAGCAGCACCGGACGCCGGCCGAAGCGGTCGGACAGCGGACCGCAGACGAGTTGCCCGAGCCCGAAGCAGATGACCAGCGCCGACAGGGTCAGTTGGGCAGCCGCGATCGAGGCGCCGAGGCTGGCCTGGACCGTCGGCAAGGCCGGCAGGTAGAGATCGGTGGTGATCGGTTGAATGCCGAGCAGCAAGGTCAGCAGCACGACCACGGTGGCGGGAGACATGTGCCGATGCGCGGCGAACGGAACGGCCATCCATGGAGGTTAGCAGCCCGGTTTGCAGGAGCAGGGCCAGCGGACTTGGGCATGATGGCGTAGACACGCCCAGGCATCGGCGGCGGTGCGACGCCAGCTCCCTCGGGTTGGCTTCCCGGAGAACGCGCTCGCGGGTTGTGGCACGCTTCGGGCGGACGTGTTGGTGGGATCACCCGCCCGACTCAGGCGGAGCCCTGCGGTCAATCACATGCGAAGGAGGCCACGATGAAACGATGGATGGCAGCGATCCTGCTGGCGGCGAGCGCCGGCCTTCTGACCGTGCCGGGGGCGATGGACGCCCGCGCACAGACCGCGGCGCCGGCGGCAGCCGCGCCGCGCATCAGCGGCTTCGACGTCCAGCCGGTCAGCCAGCCAACGCCGGGCAATGAACTGATGTTCACGCTGTACGGCAGCCCGGGCGGCAGCGCGCGCGTGCAGATCGCCGGCGCCGGCAGCGTCGTGCTCGACGAGGTCGATCCGGGCGTCTACGAGGGCAGCTACACGATCCGCCAGCGTGACCGCATCACGCCGACGACGACCGCGACGGTCAACCTGCGGGTCGGCAACCAGGTCGCCAGCAGCGTCCTCGACGAATCGCTGATCGGCGTCGCGTCTGCGCCGCGTCCGGTGCCTTCGACGACCCAAAGCGGTGTCGGCGGCGCGCCGATGATCGACCGCTTCGACGTCGCCCAGGCGAACCGCATCGAGCCGGGCGCCGACCTGTTCTTCACGCTGCACGGCACGCCCGGCGGCAGCGCCAGTGTGCGCATCGCCGGGGTGAACGGCAAGCTGGTGCTCGACGAGACGCGACGTGGCGTCTACGAAGGCTCGTACGACGTGCGGCCGCGCGATCGCCTCGCCCCGGACGCGCAAGTCACCGCCAGCCTGCGCCTCGGCGGCCAGGAGTCGACCCGCGTGCTCGACCGGCCGCTGGTCGCGTCCAGCGCGCAACCAACTTCAACGCCGCGCAACAGCGAGAGCTGCTTCAACTGCGGCGTGATCGAAGCGATCAATCCGGTCGAGGTCAAGGGCAACGGCAGCTACGTCGGCAAGATCGCCGGCGGCGTGGTCGGCGTGCTCCTCGGCAGCCAGATCGGCGACGGCAGTGGGCGAACCGCAGCGCAGATCGCCGGGGCGGTCGGCGGCGCGGTCGCCGGCAACGAGATCGAGAAGCGGGCGAAGACGGCGACCCACTACGAGGTCGTCGTGCGCCTTGCCAACGGCGGCACGCAGACGATCTCTTACGACAAGGCGCCGCCGTTCACGGTGGGTCAGCGGGTCAAGGTCGAGAACGGGACTTTGAAGGGCGCGTGATCGGCGACGAGCGCGCTTCGGCGGTCCTCGACTGTGTCGGTCTGCGCTGATTGCGACGCGGCCATGACGCGATCGTCGTTCCGTGCGCTACGCCGAGCTGGCAGCATGGCGCGCCGGTAGAGGCGCGACGAGTCGGGTAGCCGTCAGCGCGGCGCGAACGTCTCGTCGGCGCGCAGGTAGCGCCACTGTCCGGCCGGCAGGTCGCCGAGCATCACGGCGCCGATGCGCACGCGCTTCAGGCCGATCACCTGCAGGCCGAC
>JBDSAB010000215.1:0-5203 GCA_039922395.1 Caldimonas sp. | reverse complement strand
GCGAAGAAGCGCTCGGCGCTGCTGGCGCTGCAGGCCCAGCTGCGCGAACGCGGTTCCGAGCGTTCAATGGCGAAGTCGTACGCTGCGCTGGTGGCCGGTCGCTGGCCCGACAACCTGAAGGTGATCGACGTGCCGCTGCACAAGTACCTCGACTCGGCCGGCGAGCGCCGGGTCCGTACCGTCGACGACGCGCATGCGGACGGCCGGCGCTCGATCACGCTGGTCCGCGTCGCGCGGCACTTCGCCGATTGGACCCTGCTCGACGTGACCCTGAAGACCGGCCGCACCCACCAGATCCGCGTCCACCTGGCCGATGCCGGCCATGCGATCGCCGGCGACGACAAATACGGCGACCGGGCGCTGAACCGCTCGCTCGCGCGCGGCGGCGCGGTGCCCGAAGCTCGCTTCGAGCGCATGTTCCTGCATGCGAAGGGGCTGCGCTTCGCGCATCCGGCCAGCGGCGAGCCGGTCGCTCTCGAGGCGCCGCTGCCGGCCGCCTGCGTCCGCCTGCTCGACGCGTTGCCGGCGGCGACGGCGGCTTCGGCATGACCCGCCCGCGCCGCTTCGACCTGATCGTGTTCGATTGGGACGGCACGCTGTTCGATTCGACGGCGCTGATCGCGCGCTGCATCCAGGCGGCGTGCGCGGACCTCGGCACGCCGGTGCCGAGCGATCGCGATGCCAGCTACGTCATCGGCCTCGGGTTGAAGGAGGCGCTCCAGCACGCGGCGCCGCAGCTCCCGCCCGAGCGCTACGGCGAGCTCGGCCTGCGCTATCGGCATCACTACCTGGCGAATCATGATCAGGTCGTGCTGTTCGACGGCACGCACGAGATGCTGCAGGGGCTGAAGGCGCGCAACCACCGGATCGGCGTGGCGACCGGCAAGACCCGGCGCGGCCTCGACGATTCGCTGCAGACCGCGCAGCTGCACGGCCTTTTCGACGCCACCCGGACCGCCGACGAGACCGCCAGCAAGCCGCATCCGATGATGCTGCTCGAACTGATGCAAGAGCTGGGGGTGCCTCCCGATCGCACATTGATGATCGGCGACACGACGCACGACCTGCAGCTCGCCGCCAATGCCGGCACCGCGAGCCTCGGCGTCAGCTACGGTGCGCACGAGCACGAGGCGTTCGATGCCTACCCCACTGCCCACGTCGCCCATTCGACCGCCGAGCTGCGGGCCTGGCTCGAGGCCCATGCCTGATCAGATGGCCGATCCGGGCCCGGAGCGGCTCTGTGCTTCGGGCGATCTCGCCGAGAAGGGGCAGGCGGTCGTCTTCGATGTGCTCAGCTACCGCCAGCCGGCGCGCGCGTTCGCGTTGCGGTTCGACGGGCGCGTCGTCGCCTACCTGAACCGCTGCGTGCACGTGCCGTCCGAGATGGACTGGCAGCCCGGAGAGTTTCTCGACAGCGAGCGCGAGTTCATCATCTGCTCGATGCACGGTGCGACCTACGAGCCGGCGACCGGGCGCTGCGCCGGCGGGCCGTGCGGCCGCGGCCGGCTGAGCGCCCTCGAGATCACCGAGCGCGACGGCGAGGTCTACTGGCATCCGTCGCGCGACATCCGGCCGGTCGGCGAGGAGCGGGCCCGCGCGTTGCAAATCCCGCCGGAAGCGAACCCATGAGCAGTACCGAGCCGTTCCTGTCGTCGTCCGACCCGCTCGGCTCGCCGCTGCCCGCTCCGGTCGGTTCGGCTTCTGCGCAGCCGTGGCCCGCGCTCGAGCGCTTCGCGCGCGACTACCTGAAGGACCGGCGACGCGAACGGCGCTGGCGGCTGTTCTTCCGCCTCGCCTGGCTGCTGCTCGGCGGGCTGGTGGCGTGGGCGCTCATCGCGAATCGAGCGCACGTCGGCGGGCCGACCGGCCCGCACACCGCCCTGATCGATGTGCGCGGCGAGATCTCGCCGAACTCGGAGGCGAGCGCCGAGAACCTGCTGTCGGGCTTGCGCGGCGCATTCGAGGAGCCGAACGCGCAAGCGGTCGTGCTGCGCTTCAATTCGCCCGGCGGCAGCCCGGTGCAGGCCGGGTTGATCAACGACGAGATCCGGCGCTTGAAGGCGCTGCACAAGAAGCGCGTCTACGCCGTCGTCGAGGAGACCTGCGCGTCGGGCGCCTATTACATCGCCGTCGCCGCCGACGAGATCTATGCCAACAAGGCGTCGGTGATCGGCTCGATCGGCGTCGTGCTCGACGGGTTCGATCTGACCGGCGCGATGGAGAAACTCGGCGTGAAGCGACGCCTGATCGCGGCGGGCGACAACAAGGGCATTGCCGATCCGTTCTCACCGATGACCGACGCGCAGCGCGAGCACATCCAGGCCACCGTCGCGCAGATCCATGCGCAGTTCATCGAAGTCGTTCGCGCCGGCCGCGGCACGCGCCTGAAGGAAACGCCCGACACGTTCAGCGGGCTGTTCTGGAACGGCCAGCAGGCGCTCGAGCTCGGCCTGATCGATCACCTCGGCAGCCTCGAGCACGTGGCGCGCGAGATCGTGCGTGCCGAGGAGGTCGTCGACTACACGCCGAAGGAGAACGTCGCCGAGCGCCTGGTCAAGCGCCTCGGCGCATCGATCGGCGCGGGTGCGATCCAGGCACTGCAGGCGCTCGGCACGATCCGCTGACGCCCCTTGGGCAAGCGGCGACACATCTCGGGACAAGCGGCCGTGCGCCTCGGGAAGCCGGCGCCTGGCACAGGGCAGAGCCCGCGCGGCGATCAGCCGCGCAGCAGGCCGCGCGTCTCGATGAAGTCGATGACCTCGTCGAGCCCGGCTCGCGTCTTCAGGTTGCTCATCACGAACGGCCTGCTGCCGCGCATCCGCCGGGTGTCGGTCGCCATCACCTCGAGGCTTGCGCCGACGTAGGGTGCGAGGTCGGTCTTGTTGATCACGAAGAGATCGCTCTTGGTGATGCCGGGGCCGCCCTTGCGTGGAATCTTCTCGCCCGCCGCGACGTCGATCACGTAGATCGTCAGGTCCGAGAGCTCTGGGCTGAACGTCGCCGCGAGGTTGTCGCCGCCGCTCTCGATGAAGACGATGTCGGCGTTCGGAAACTTGGCCAGCATGCGATCGACCGCCTCGAGGTTGATCGACGCGTCCTCGCGGATCGCGGTGTGCGGGCAGCCGCCGGTCTCGACGCCCATGATCCGGTCGGCCTCGAGGGCGCCGGCCACCGTCAGCAGGCGCTGGTCTTCCTTGGTGTAGATGTCGTTCGTCACGACGACGAGGTCGTAGCGCTCGCGCATCGCCTTGCAGAGCATCTCGACCAGGGTCGTCTTGCCGGAGCCGACCGGGCCGCCGACGCCGACTCGAAGTGGAGGTAGCGGGCGCGTGCGGTTGCGGATCGAGTGGAGCGCGGTCATCGGCGGTGCTTCGTGGGCATATTGAAGGACGGGTGGAGGCTCAGGTCGGGCGACTCTGACGCTCACGATCGGAACAGACGCGAGTATTGCGACTCGTGCTGCGCCGACAGGATCGCCAGCATCGGCAGGAAAGCCTGGCGCGATCCGGCATCGAGACCGATCGCGTGATCGACCGCCGCCGGGATTGCGTCGAGCAGCCGGGCCAGCACGCGCTGGCCGGCGCTCTGGCCGAGCGGGATCGCTTTCAACGCGGCCTGGACCATGTTCTCGGCCCAGCCGAACGCATGGGCGAGCAGGGCTTCGCGCAGCGGCGCTCCGCTGCAATGCGCGGCGAGCGCGTACGCAATCGGCCACGTCGGCGACGGTGCCAGCGCCGCGAGCACGGCGATGCGCGGATCGTCGCGCCCGGCATTGGCGAGCCAGAGGGCGAGTGAGCGGCCCATCTGCTCGCTTTGCTGGCGCAGCTCGCTCGACTCACGGGTCCCGGCGATCCAGGCGTTGAGCGATTGCACGCTGTCGCGATCGTCGCGCTCCCAGGCCCGGAACGCCTTCGCCATCACCGCGAGCTCGCTGCGCGAGAGGCCGAGGTGCAACTGGTCGAGCAACCAGTCGCCGGCATCCGACTCGCCGGTCACGAGGCCCGCGTCGACCGCCGCCTCGAGACCTTCCGAATAGCTGAAGCCGCCGACCGGCAAGGCCGGCGACGCGAGCCAGATCAAGCGCAGCAACGCGGCGGCGGCGAGCGGGTTCGGCGTGCGTTGGCGGCGAGGTGGGATGCGCTGCGCGCGCCGCGCGGCTTTCATGTCGTGCCGTGATCGTGCTTGTGGCCGTGACCATGCGCATGACCGTGGTCGTGGTCGTGGTCGCCGTGACCTTGATCGTGGTCATGGTCACCGCCATGGCCATGACCATGGTCGTGTCGATGCCCATCTCCTTCGGCACGGTGTGGATGGCTCGTGCCGCCCGCGGCATAGGCACCGGCTTCCGGCTCGAACGCGGCCTCTTCCTCGCTGACGATCAGGTGCATCCGTTCGAGCATCTCGCCGAGCACATGGTCGGGTTCGAGCTTCAGGTGGTCCGGCGTCAGCTCGAGCTGCACATGCCGATTGCCGAGGTGATAGGCGGCGCGCAGCAGATCGAACGGCGAGCCGTGCTCCGCACAGGGGCGCACGACCATCACCGGCTGCGGTCGCGCGCGCACGACGATCAGCGAGCCGTCCTCGGCGACCAGCACATCGCCGCCGCGCACGACCTTGCCGCGCGGCAGGAAGACGCCGAGCGTGCGGCCGGTCGAGTCGACCGCGTCGAAGCGGCTCTTCTGGCGCACGTCCCAGTCGAGCTCGACCGTCGCGGCGCGGCGCAGCAGCACCGGGCTGAGTCCGCGCCCCTGCGGCAGGAGCTTGCTGGCCGACAACATCTGGGCGACGCCGCTCAGAACAGGAAGTAGCGACGCGCCATCGGCAGCTCCGTCGCCGGCTCGCAGGTCAGCAGCACCCCGTCGGCGCGCACCTCGTAGGTCTGCGCGTCGACCTCGATGTTCGGCGTCGCGCCGTTGTGGACCATGTCGCGTTTGCCGATCGTCCGCGTCGTGTGCACCGCTTCGAGGCGGCGCTCGAGGCCGAGCGCGTCGGCGAGGCCGGCCTCGACGGCCGCCTTCGAGACGAAGCTGATGCAGGTGTCGTGCATCGCCCGGCCGAACGCACCGAACATCGGCCGGAAGTGGACCGGCTGCGGCGTCGGGATCGACGCGTTCGGATCGCCCATCGCGGCCGCCGCGATCATCCCGCCCTTCAGGATCAGCGACGGCTTCACGCCGAAGAACGCCGGCTTCCAGACCACCAG
>JBDSAB010000214.1:0-6853 GCA_039922395.1 Caldimonas sp. | reverse complement strand
TTCCTGACCCTGGCCTCGCAGCTGTCCGACTTCACCGGCGGCGAGGACGGCCTGACGTTCAAGGTTCCCGAGGCGCTGCAGCCGGGCACCGAGTACGCCGCCGAGCCGTTCCTCGGCGCCGCGATCGACGGCCGCTTCGTCACCTACTACCTGCTGTTCTTCGCGGCGCTGGCGCTCGTCCTGACGATGCTGCGGATCGTCAATTCGCCGTTCGGCCGGGTGCTGCAGGCGATCCGCGAGAACGACTTCCGGGCCGAGGCGATCGGCTACCGCACAGTCGTCTACCGCACCCTCTCGAACGTGCTGTCGGCGCTGTTCGCGACCTTGGCCGGCTGCCTGCTCGCGCTCTGGCTGCGCTACAACGGACCGGACACGACCTTGTCGTTCGAGATCATGCTCGACGTGCTGCTGATCGTCGTGATCGGCGGCATGGGCACGATCTACGGTGCGGTCATCGGCAGCGTGCTGCTCGTGCTCGCGCAGAGCTACCTGCAGGACCTGATGAAGCTTGGCGCCTCGGCGGTCGAGGGTGTGCCGATCCTTGCGCAGATCGTTTCGCCGGACCGCTGGCTGCTCTGGCTCGGCATCCTGTTCGTGCTGTCGGTCTACTACTTCCCGAGCGGGGTGGTCGGGCGCCTGCGCGGCCGTCGCTGAGCCCGTCGCCTTTCGCGCACCGTCGGCGCCCGCAGCGAGCGGCGGCCGCTCACTCTTCCCTCACGCGGACTCCTGTGCCGTCGACCGCTTCGAGCGTGTAGCGCTTGCCGTCGGCCGGTTCGATCGGCGATCCGCTCCTGGAGCCCGTGCCGACGTCGAGCGCACCGGCGCGGCACTGCTCGTGGTTCCGGGTGGCGCCCGGCGGCAGCTCGAACGACTGGCCGGCGAGCCGGTAGCGAAGCGGGTTCGCAGTGGCATTGACGACGCTGAAGCGGAGCATCGCCGTGCGCGGTCGGCCGAACAGCTGGACCGCGTAGTAGCGCTGCGACGTCGGGCTCTGGGCGAGCGCGACGGCGGTGTCGACGACCTCCGGCAGCAGCATGTTGCGGCGATGGTTCGGCGACTGCTTCCAGCCTTCGACGACCGTATCGATCAGCGCTTCGGTGGAAGTGCCGGCCGGATTCGACAGGAACGCGATGTTCTCGGCCAGCGCGCAGTAGGCGTAGCCACGCGCCTGGGCCCGCTCGGCCGGCGACTTGCCGTCGGCATCGTGGCCGTAGCGGTCGGTGCGCGCCATGAAAGCGGCGAAGTCGCGTGCGGCTTCAGCGAGCTGCGGGTCGGGCTTCGTCGGCGCGAGGCGCTGGCCCGCGCGGAACTCGTTGGTCTTCGCGATGACGAGCCGTTCGGCCACGCCGAGATCGGGCCGAACAACCTGAGCCGGCAGCGCGCCGGCACCGAGCGCGCCAACGAGCAAAAGCACAAGGCGAACCGACTTGCGACCAGCGCGGGCGGAGGGGCAAAGCAGGACTGGCGGCATGCCGGCATGATGGTCGCCCGAGCGTTTCGCCGCTGTCGGGTGAGCCGCTGGCGCGAGGTCGGACGCAAGGCATTCGACGTTCCGCTCGCATCGCTTCGTACCGGCCCGCTGCACCTCAATCCTTCGACGCCATGCGATGAGCCAGATCGGCAAGCCCCCGTGCGACGACGCGGTGGTCCACGCAGGACCACCAGGGGATTCGGCCGTGCCGCAGTCGAGTCGGCGCTGGGTGCTGGTCGCGACGATCCTGGCGTCGAGCATGGCGTTCGTCGACGGCACGATGGTCAACGTCGCGCTGCCGGCGATCCGGCGCGATCTGCAGGCCACCGCGGCCGATGCGCAATGGGTTGTCGAGTCGTATGCGCTCTTCCTCGCCGCGCTGCTGCTGATCGGCGGCTCGCTCGGCGACCGCTACGGGCGGCGCCGCATCTTCCTGATCGGCGTCGCAGTGTTCGGCGTCGCCTCGCTCGCCTGCGCGGCCGCGTCGACGGTCGGCGTGCTGATCTGGGCACGCGCGCTGCAGGGCATCGGCGCGGCGCTGCTGATGCCGGGCAGCCTCGCGCTGATCAGCGCGGCTTTTCCCGAGACCGAGCGTGGGCGCGCGATCGGCACGTGGTCGGGATTCAGCGGCATCACTGCGGCGGTCGGGCCGGTGTTCGGCGGCTTCCTGGTCGACCACTACTCGTGGGCCTGGGCCTTCCTGATCAACCTGCCGCTCGCCGTCGCTGTGATCGTGATCAGCTGGAAGCATGTGCCGGAAAGCCATGAGCGCAGCCCTCGCGGCCCGGTCGACCTGGCCGGCGCGACGTCGGCGACCGTCGCCCTCGGCGGTCTGGTGTTCGCGCTGATCGAAGCACCGGTCCGCGGCTGGCTGTCGCCGCACGTGCTGGCCGGTGCTGCGCTCGGCGCGGTCGCCGCGCTCGCCTTCGTGCTCGCCGAACGTCGCAGCGCCGCGCCGATGCTGCCGTTCGGACTGTTCGAGAGTCGCAACTTCAGCGGCGCCAACCTGCTGACCTTGCTGCTCTATGCCGCGCTCGGCGGCGGGCTGTTCTTCTTTCCGCTCAACCTGATCGAGCTGCAAGGCTATTCGGCTACCGCGGCCGGTGCGGCCCTGGTGCCGTTCGTCGTCATCATGTTCGTGCTGTCGCGCTGGGCCGGCCGTCTGGTCGACCGGTTCGGCTCGCGCCTGCCGCTGATCATCGGCCCGGCGATCGCGGCATGCGGGTTCGCACTGTTCGCGCTGCCCGGCCGCGGCGGCAGCTACTGGACCACGTTCTTCCCGGCCGTCGTCGTGCTCGGCTTCGGCATGACGATCACCGTCGCGCCGCTCACCACCACGGTGATGAACGCCGTTGCGCAGGACCTCGCCGGCCTCGCCTCCGGCGTCAACAACGCGGTGTCGCGTACCGCGGCGCTGCTGGCCATCGCGCTGTTCGGGGTCGTGGTGGCCGTTGCGGGCACCGACTTCCTGACCGGCTTCCGCTGGGTCATGGGGCTCAGCGCAGGGCTCGCGGTGCTGAGCAGCCTGAGCGCGTGGCTGCTGATCGAGCACCGTGCGCCGCGCTCGGGCGACGCCGCAGCCGGCGACTCGAGATCGCGCAGTCGCCGCTGAAGGCGGTGCTCGCGCCGTGCGCGCGAGCCGGACGTCCCGCGCCTAGACCCCGCGCCGCGGCGCGCTCGCCAGCAGGTCCTGGAGCTGCTGCTTCCAGAACTTCGCGAACGCGGTCGTGCCGTGACCGCGCGTCTCGTCGCTCGCCGGGATCAGGAACAGCCGCGCGTTCTTCACGCGCGCCAGCTCACGCTCCATGATCTTCAGCTCGGGCGGGTTGCGCTCGTCGTCGGCCGAGTTGATCGCGAGCAGCGGCGCCTCGATGCGGCCGAGGCCCGGCGACGGGTTGTAGTCGCCGGACGACTCCCACTGGTAGAGGAAGTCGTTCGCGTCGGCCGTGAACGGCGCAGCGAGACGGTCGTCGATCAGCTTGTCGGCCTTCTCGCGCGTCGCGGCGGCCCTGTAGTACGCCTGCGATCCACCGTTGGTGGCGATGCCGAAGTAGACGTTCGCCATGCGCAGCGCCTTCGGCTGGGCGGTGTAGTTGCCGTCGTTCCAGTCGGGGTCCTTGCGGACCGCGTCGATCAGCATGCGCCGCATCATCCAGTTGCGGGCCGACATCTCGGTCGGCTGCGAGGCCATCGGCACCAGCGCGTCCATGAAGGCCGGGTACTTGACCCCCCAGACCCACGTGTGCATGCCGCCCATCGAGTTGCCGAGGACGAGGCGCAGATGGCGCACGCCGAGCCCTTCGCTGACGAGGCGGTACTGCGCCTCGACCATGTCGTCGTAGTTGTAGCGCGGGAACTTCGCGCGCAGGCCGTCCGACGGCTTCGACGATTTCCCGGCGCCCAGCGCGTCGGGGAGGATGATGTAGTACTTGGTCGCGTCGAGCGGCTGGCCCGGGCCGAACAGCTCGCCGGCGAAATCCTTCGACAGCATCCCGGTGCCCGAGCCCGCCGTCCCGTGCAGGATCAGCACCGGCTCGCCGGTCGGCGCCCCGATCGTCGTCACGTGCAAGCGCAGCTCCGGAATTACTTCGCCGGTGTGCAGGCGGAAGTCGCGGGCGATCCAGTCGCGCTCGACCGGCGTCGGGAAATCGGCAGCGAAGGCCGCGAGTGCGGCCAGCGAAAGGGCAAGACCCGCGACCGAGCGGGTCAGCGTCTTCAGTGCATTCATCGGACTTGTCTCCACGGGCCTCGAAGCGGGCCGGTGGGCAAGCATAGATCACGGCCCTGCGATGCGCAGGTGTGTGCGATGCGCACTGCTCTGAATTCATCGCGCGTGCGGGGCGCGCGCCGCTGCTCAGTGCTTGCTGAGAACGCGGTCGATCCAGCGCGCCGTCGCGTCGAGCATGTCGTTGCGCACGTCGGCATCGCGGCGGCCCGTGCGCGCGGGCACATGGAATGCGTGATCGGCTTCGTCGAACAGCTCGAGCGTGGCGCGCTCGCCGAGCTGCTGAATCACCGGCCGCAACAGCCCAAGGTCGGCGAGCTCGTCGCGCGTGCCCTGCAGGAACAGCATCGGCAGCGCGACCTGCTGCAGGTGCTGAGCACGCTCGTCGGCCGGCTTGCCGGCGGGATGGAGCGGAAAGCCGACAAAGACCAGGCCGCGCACGTTCGGCAGCGCGGCCGCGGCCTGCGCTTGCGACGTCATCCGGCCGCCGAACGACTTGCCGCCGGCGAACAGCGGCAGCCCGGGAGCGGCGTCGGCGGCAGCCGCCACCGCGGCGCGCACCGCGGCGTGCGCGATCGCGGGCGGGTCGGGCCGGCGCGCGCCTTTTTCCATCGACGGGAACTGGAAGCGCAGCGTTGCGATCGAGCGGTCGGCGAGCCCGTTCGCGAATGCCGCCATGAAGGTATGGGTCATGCCAGCGCCGGCGCCGTGCGCGAAGACGTAGAGCGCGCGCGCCTCGGGCGGCAGCTGGAGCAGCGCCGACACCGTGGTGCCGGCGCCGTCGACCGTGATTTTCAGCGCTTGCGGCGAGCCAGGACCCATCGCAGCGCCTCGCGAACTCAGGGCTTCTTCGGCGTCGATGGCAGCATTTTGCAGACCTGCTGGACGATCGTCTCGCGGATCGTCTTCGGACGCGCTTCCATGTACGGCAGCGACTGCTCGTCGTACTTGTAGCTCGAGACCAGGTCGGTGCCGCGCGTGTCGGCATAGCGCGCGCCTTCGGCGACTGCGTAGCCGCCGTTCAGGCAGTTCGAGATCTGCACCTGGCGCTCGAGCCGGTAATGCTTGGCGCCGCCGCTGTCCGGCACCTCGGTCGGGCTGTTCCAGCGCCACTCGAGCGCAGCCCGTGCTTCGCTGCCGCTGCGCCGGACCGAGTCCTTGTCGATGTAGACCGTCGCGAGGCCGGTGTCGCCGACCTTGTCCCAGGTGGCTGCCGCGACGAGGGCCGGTGCGCCGCACAGGGCGACCAGCGTGAGGAGGCGGAGGATCGGCATGGTGTCGGTCGTGCGGGCACCCGGAGTCCGGGTGATGGAAAGCATAGGTCGAAGGCCGGCGCGGGTGGGTTACCGAACGATTCAGGCCGCCGGTGACTCCGCACTTTTTGCCAACTCCTGCGCAGTCACCAGGCCGCGCCGCGACTCGCGCCGTGCGATCCAGATCGTCGCCGCGCAGATCACGGCGCCGCCGATCAGTGTGGTCTGGCTCGGCACCTCGGCGAACATCAGCCAGCCGATCGTCGTGGCCCACACCAAATCGAGGAACTTGACGGATTGCGTCGACGAGATGTCGGCGCTGCGGAACGACCGTGTCAGGCAATAGTGGCCGGTGCTGCCGAGCAGTCCGCAGAGGGCGAAGCCGCACCACTGGATCGGCGTCGGGTTCTGCCAGTGGAAGAGCGCGAGCGGCAGGCTGAACAGGGTCACGCTGATGGCCTGCCAGACCACGATCACGCCGGTGCTCTCGTGCCGCGTCAGGCTCTTGGTCAGCAGGAACGAGGCGGCGAAGACCGGTGCTGACGACAGCATCACGAGGTTATAGACGCCGCCGCTGCCGCTCATCTTCGGCGCCAGCACGATCAGCACGCCGGTCAGGCCGATGCCGGCGGCGAGCCAGCGCTCCCAGCGCATCGGTTCCTTGAAGAAGATGTAGGCGCCGACCATGATGAAGATCGGCCCGGTGAAGCCGATCGCCGTCATGTCGGCAAGCGGAATCTTGGGCAACGCGGTGAACCACAGGCAGAGGCCGAGCGTGTGGACGGCGCCGCGCGTGAACTGGCCGCCGAGCTGCTTCGGCCAGTAGCTGCGCAAGCCGCCGCGCAGCACCAGCGGCAGCATCACGACGACGCCGAACAGGTAGCGCAGGAACTGGGTCTCGAACGGATCGAGCTGCTGCGTCAGCAGGCGCATCAACGCGTTCAGGTGGGAGAACACGAGGCCGGCTGCGGCCGCCCACATCAGGCCGCGGACCGGCCCCGGCAAGGTGGCCGCGTGGCGTCGCGCGTGACGCAGGCGGCGGTGCGCCCAGTTCGGCCGCGCCCGTGCTCTCGGCGTCGGCACGCGCCCCTCGTTCTTCGACTCCATTCGTGCCAGTCTAACCAGCCGTGGCAGCGCCGAAAGACCCGCGCGAACGCAGGAATCCGGTGCCGCGATCCGACGGTCGACTTCCCTAGAATGCTTCGCTCCCTTCAGGCAAGCCGTCCCGTGTTGCCGCTCTGAAAGCCTGTCCCGCATGAGTTCCGGTGTCATCCGCATCCGCGGCGCGCGTCAACACAACCTGAAGAACCTCGACCTCGACATCCGCACCGGCGAGATGACGGTGGTGACGGGGCCGAGCGGGTCGGGCAAGTCGAGCCTGGTGTTCGACACGCTGTATGCCGA
>JBDSAB010000213.1:0-4172 GCA_039922395.1 Caldimonas sp. | reverse complement strand
AGGCAACGTGCTCGGCGCGCGTCATGTCCTGGTCGCGCAGGAACAGGACCCGGTGCTTCAGCAGCAGCGCGCGGATCTCGGCGGTGAGGCCGGCGTCGCGCGAGGCGGCGGCGAGGCTGACGTTCTTCAGTTCGGCGCCGATCGCGCAGGTCAGCGGCTCGACCTGGATCGAGTCGGAGAGGTGGGAGCCGCGCACGGTGGCGGGGGCTGTGGGGGTCGCGAGGGTGGTCATGGTCTTGTCTCCGGTGTGGGCTGCAAGCAGCTTTCGTCGAAGGCAAGATTAGGTGTTCCACCCTTCTCGCGCCCCCCCGTCGCAGAGGGGGGCGGGAGTCTGCTGCGCAGACTTCCGCCCCCGGGGGGTGTCAGTACTGCTCCCCCGAGCCCCCTCCGGGAGGGGGCTCCAGCTTGATTGACGGCTCCCTCCAGCCTCCCTCCGAGAGGGAGGCTCCAGTGTGAATGACGAGGGTCAGGGCACCGTTTCGAGCAGGCCGAGGATGCGGGCGCGCGACACCACTTGCTTGCGGGTGCCGGCGTCGAGCTTCGCGAACAGGTTCTTCACGTGCCACTTGATGGTTTCTTCGCCCACCTGCATCGCCAGCCCGATCTCCTTGTTCGAGAGGTTGCGGGCGAGCAGCTCGAGGACCTCACGCTCCTTCGGCGTCAGCGCCAGGCTGGGCGTGGATCGAAGTTTGGCGGCGTCGCGTGCGGGCTGCGGGCTGCGTGGAGGCGACGCTGGCGCAGTGCCGATGCCGGCGTCGGCGTCGCCGCCGAGCGCCTGGCGCGCCCATTCGCCGAGCGCCGGGTGCGCGTCGGCGAAGACGCGCTGCAGGCCGTAGGCGCGCGCCAGGTCGGCGGCCTCGCGCAGGCGGCCGAGCGACTTCTCGCCGCAGCGGTCGAGCGCCAGAGCAAGCAGGCCGCTCAGCTCGATGCGCAGGCGCCCCATCTTCAGCTCGCGCGCCAGCGTCTCGCCGCGGGTCAGCGGTTCGACGGCGCGACGCCATTCGCGCGCCGCGATCGCGGCGTGCCCGAAGGCGACGTCGCGCAGCAGCGACGCGTTGCGTTGCCACAGGCGCCCGTATCGAGGCGCCGCCTCGGCCATCAGGGCGTCGATGCGCTGGCACAGGTCACGGCACATCTCGGCGCGGTAGCGATGCGAATGCAGGCGCACCTGGTCGGCCAGGCTCGCGATGCGCAGGCGCGGGAGCTTGCGGGCGATGCCGACCGCGTCGAGCGCGCCGAGCAGGTCGAGCGCGCGGTGCTCGGCGCCGTCGGCACCGGCGATGCGCGCGACGGTCCGAAAGCCGAGCAGCACCGTCTCGGGCAGGCCGCTGCGCTCGAGCACGTCGAGCCGATTCGCAAGCAGCTCGGCGGCTTCCTGCGGCTGCTCGCGCTCCCACAGGGCCGCGGCGAGCAGGCTGGCCAGCATGCAGGCGAACGGTGCGCGCCGGCCGAGCTCGCCTTCGGCACGCGCGAGGGCCGGACGCAGCAGCTTCTCGGCGAGCAGCACCTGGCCTTCCCACAGATAGGTCAGGCTGATGATGAATTCGCCCCAGCGGCTGATGTAGCCGAGGGCCGCGCCGAGGTCGCTCGGCGGCGCCTGCTGCTGGCGCAGCCGCGCCAGCGCCGGCTCGCCTTCGAGCAGAGTCCGGAACGCCGAGCGGTTCGCATGCACGTGCAGCAGCAGCGGATCGCGCAGCGGCGGGTCGTCGGCCCACGGATCGTGCAGCGCGGCGAAGCGATCGGGGTCGTCGGCGAACACCGCCGCGCCGCTCACGATTAGCGCGCATTCGCAGCGCCGCGCGTCGTCGACGCCGGGCTGCGCGAGGATCCGCTCGACGAGCCGGCCGGCTTCGTCATGGCGCTCGCTGAGCGCGAGGGTCCACGCAGCGGCCAGCAGCAGGCGCGGCCGGCGGTCGAGCTCGCCGGCCGGCAGCCGGGCCATCCAGTCGAGCACGGCGCTCTGGCGGCCGCGTGCCATCAGCGCGTCGTAGAGGCTGCGTTCCGCGAGCTCGTAGGCCTGCTCGGTCTGTCCCGACGTCAACGCGTGGCGCGCGGCCGCGTCGACGAAGCCATTGGCCGCGAGCCAATCGGCGGCGCGCGCATGCAGCACGGCCTGCTCGTCGGCGGGCAGGGTCGCGAAGCGGCGCCGCAACTCGTCGCGTGCGAGCGCGTGCATGCGCAGCCAGTCGCCCCCCTCGCCGGCCACGAAGACCGGCGTGTCGCGCGCGAGGCGAGCGAGCCGCGCGGGCGCGTCGGCCTCGGGCACGACGGCGCTGCACAGCGACGCGTGCAGGTTGTCGAGGATCGAGATCCGTGTGAGGAAGGCGCCGTCGGCCGGGTCGAGATTGGTCAGCAGCAGGTTCACGACGTGGTCGCGCAAGGTGCTGCCATGCACCGCCATCGCCGCGACCTCGGCCTGCGGGTCGCTGCCCGTCGCCATGACCGAGAGCGAGAGCTGCAGGCCGAGCGGCCAGCCTTCGGTCAGCTCGTGCAGGCGCGCGACCGCATCGCGGTCGACGCGCGCGCCGAAGCGTGCTCGGACCAGCTCCATCGTCTCGTGCAGCTGGAAGCGCAGCAGCTCCGGCGCGATGCGCGTGCACTCGCCGTAGTCGATCAGGTCGTCGATGTCGAGATGGCAATCGGTGCGAGCCGCCACGACGACGCGCAGGTTCGGCGGCGCGTTGCGCAGCAGATAGCCGAGCGCGTCGCGGGCGAGCGGCGGCAGGCGGTCGGCCTCGTCGACGATCAGCACGACGTCGAGCGCGCTCTGCGCGACTTCGGCGACCCATGTCGTGATGCCTTCGAGTCCGCCGGGGGCCACTGCCTCGAGCAAGGTGTGGCCGAACGTGGGCCGCCCGGCAGCGGTGCGCACGGCCAGCGCCAGCGCCTGCACCAGCCGCGACGGATCGTCCCGGCTCTGCGCCGACAGCCACGCGACGACCGCGCCGCGCGCGAGGTGCTCGCGCCGCCATTGCGCCAGCAGCGAGGTCTTGCCGAAGCCGCCGGGCGCCTGCACCAGCACGATCGGCTTGTCGAAGCGATCGCTGCCGGCCTGCAGGCGCGCCCGCGCGACGTGATGGCGCGGGACGCGCGGCGCCGTGACCTTGAGCGCGAGGTCGTCGGCGGGGGCGGACGGAGGGACTGAGGACACGGGGTCGGTGCCGAGCGTCAGTGGGGAGGGAAGGAGTGTGCGCCCGGCCGACCGGCTATTCGCCGATAACGCGCCGGTAACGCCGGGTCGCTACGCTGAGCTTGCAGACTTTGGTAGTCGACCGGAAAAGGAACGCCATGACACATCAACGCACACACGCCGCCGTCGATCGGACACTCCGCGATGCTGCGGCCATCTTGCTGTCCGCGATGGCGGGTCTTACCCCGATCGCATCCAGCGCGGGCCCGAACGATGTGCCGCCTCAGTACCAGGGCACCTGGGTTCCGAGCAAGGCGAGCTGCGAGTCGCCGGTGCGCGTGGTGATCACCGCCGATCGATTGACGCTGCAGAACGGCCAGGACACCGAGGCGATCGGCGGGATCGAGATGGCCGGCCCGGGCTACTTCGCGCACGACTACCGCGGCATCATGGCGGTGCTGCTGACCGAGTTCAGCGGCGACCAGCCGGCGGTGGTGACGTTCAACCTCGGCGAGAAGCGAGGCGTGGCGCAGGTCGACTTCGCGCCCGTCATGCCGGGCAAGGCCAATGCGCAGATGGCCAAGTACAACGCGCACATCTCGAAGCTCGCTCTGGCCAAGCGCTTCCCGCTCGACAAGGCGCAACTCAAGAAATGCCCGGCGGGATCGGGCACTGCCGGCAAGTAAGCCGAGGGCGACGGAATCACCGTGAGGGCGGGCGGATCCGACGCGGACGGCACACTGAAGTGCACGTTCTTCACCCCTGAAAGCCCGCCCCATGGGCATGTCGTATCCGCGCCTTCGACAGGCACTCGCCTTGCGGCAAGCGAGACGTTCCGGAGCCCGGTGCTCAGGCCTTGCCGGCCTTGGCGGCAGGCGCCGTCGTTCGGCGGCCGACCTGGATGCGGCTCTGCGCGAGCTTGTGGAGGAGCTCGCCGAGCATCAGCTGCTCGATCGGCGACAGCGTGACGAACGCTTCGCGCTCGGCGCGGATCAGGTCCTGCGTGGTCTTGAGGGCGAGCGCAGCGCCTTTCGCGGTGAGA
>JBDSAB010000212.1:0-3312 GCA_039922395.1 Caldimonas sp. | reverse complement strand
AGTAGCGGAACCCGTGTCGATGTTATGGCCGCGCTGGTGGCGTCCAGCGCTGAGCTCTCGACACTGAATCGAAACCTCCATCACCTGACACTGCTGCTTCGGCAAGGCTCGGTTCAGGCCGCTCGGGAGTATCGAGCCACGCTCGAAACCTTGGCCGACGAGGTCCGGGCGCACTTGCGCCTGGCGTCCTCGGCCTTGGCGGATCTTCGACCGCGGCGAGCTGCAGCGAGTGCCGTCGATCGCGGCAACCTCTGATCTGGAGATTCAAATGTCTCAGCCTCCCTCGATTGACGGCGTCCTCATTCGATGGGGTGACCGGCTCTTTTATCCCGGCAACCACATCGTCAAAACACCGCCGCAGCCGAAGCTTAGAAATCGAGGAAAGGACCGTGCTGCTGAACTTCGAGCGCGTATGGAAGCAACCGTCCTGCGGCGGGCGCCGCAGGTCATGGTCAAGGTCACGGGAGGTGGGCGCGGAATGAAGGCGATCGCTGCTCACTTCCGCTACATCAGCAAGAACGGGCGTCTGGAAATCGAAGACGAGCGCGGACAAGTAAGTCATGGACGCGAAGCCGTGACGGAACTGGCCGAGGATTGGCGCTTCGGCGGCTCGTTGATTGAGGAGACCAGCGATCGTCGCGAGGCCTACAACCTAATGCTGTCGATGCCGAGAGGCGTGGATCCGTTGATCCTGCAGCGCGCTGCGCGCGAGTTTGCAAGCGAAGAACTCGCCGATTACAAATATGTCATGGTGCTGCATGACCACCAGGCCAATCCGCATGTGCACATTAGCGTCCGAGCTGAGTCGAAGCACGGCAAGCGGCTCAATCCACGGAAGGCCGACCTGCACCGATGGCGGGAAACGTTCGCGGAAAAGCTGCAAGGCTGGGGCGTTGACGCGGAGGCCACCCGACAAGCCACTCGAGGAGATGTTCGAAGGTATCCGCCGCTCTGGCGCGTCAAGGCGAAGGAAGAGGGTAGGGAGCGAGTCTCCCCTCAAGCAATGCCTGCCAGAAGGACTCTAGGGCGACTTGGCGCTCTTGAGGCATGGGGAAACCTTGCCATGGCCCTCGAAGCGTCTGGCGATGAGAGGGACAACCAACTGGCCAGAGGAATTGCGCGCTTCGTCAAATACATCCCGCGGCAAAGTTCGCAGCAAGAGAGAGCAACTGCACAAGATCAGCTGAAACCTCGCGATGTAGGGCCCACTCGGTGAGAGCCACTGGTTTGGCCAGAAACGAAGTCACCGAAAGGCCTGTCGGCGGTTACCTGGCCGAACCGCTTTCGTCCTTGGGCGCACGAACGCGCTTCCGCAATGACCGGCCAACAGCTCTCTTACGGTGGTTCGCATGACTTAATCATCGGCCATCGTTTGCCTCGATGTCAGACCGTGTCAGGAAAGCCAGCCTTTCACGCAGTATTGCGGACTAACGGTCAAGGTGCGCCTCGTCCCAACCGCGCCACCACTCCTGTGCCATTTCTCGCTCCTGCTGTGCTCGGTCAGGTCTCTTGGGATCTGGAACGACGCTTGTTAGGCACGGCGCCGAGCTGCGACGACTGGCACGGCCCGGGGGCTAGCTTTGTCAAAGAACTACACAGCCAGTTTGGCCATCCCTCGGGACTCGCCAAGCACAGTGCGATGGAGCGCTTTCATGTCCTCAAGCCGGCCCGAGACTGCTTGCAACGTTGGCACCCGTGACCGTAAGGCGGAGAGTTCCGCCGTTCCACTCGAGCCAGTCAAGGGCGAGGTAATCGGCGATGAAGCCGTCTTCCACTTGATCTGCTTGACGGCCGTTCAGAAGCTCGAGGGTCGGCAACAGGGCGTCGCGGAGGACCTGCCGTCGTAGTCGAGGCGCAGAGGGTGGCGTAGGGGTGCCGGCGTCGATAGCTCCACGTGCACGGACGCGCGTCAATCGGGACATGTTGTTGAGGTCTTGCTGGGGAGGAGGGCGGCGACACTCGAGCGAGCCAACCGTAGGGCTCGTATTTTCCTGCGACCACAGGCCATCACGCCAGCCTTCAGTCGGCAATCCGTCACGCTGCTTTTGCGCGGGGCATAGGTAGAAACGGGGGTCACCATCAATGACCCGCCGGATGCTTCGTTGTCACGTGCCCTCGCGGCCTATCGCTCCTTTCCCGTGAGCGCAGCCCCCGTGCCTGCACGGCGGTCGGTCAGGCTTTTCCCACCTTCCAGACGATCAACGGCGGGGCTCGGTGATGTCGGTCGATTTCTCTTCCGGCAATCGTGAACTTCCAACGGCGACCGCGGGATGGCCTGGTGAGCATGCCCCAATGCTCGTAGCGCTTCTCTCGTGCTTGGTCGTCGGCAAAATAACGTATCCAAGTATCAAGTTCGTTTCGGCAAGAGCATGTAGTTCCAACCGCCATGGAACTCGTGTCGTTTGACACTCAGGCGCGCCAATTCGTCATTGCTGACCTTGGTACCGGTGGGATAGTGTCCGGCATCGATTTCGGCGCGAATTCTTAACCCGGCGCGAGTGGTGGTGTGAGCGATCAGCGCGATGACTACCCTCACCAAGGGCTGGCCTCGCCAGTTTTGAGTGATGGGACAGCACATTCGATGCTCGAGCGCTGGTGCCGTGCGGGAAGTGGCCGACCTGGATTGGCATGCCGGTGCGCAGGCCAAGTCCCGCAAGGCTCCAAGCGCCGCTCTTGAAGAACGCGCAGCAGGCGTCCCTGCATGCCGAGGGGTATGTCGCCGGCCTCGTCGAGGAACAGCGTCCCTCCGTTGGCCTGCTCGATGAGTCCTCTGTGCGCCCGCACTGCGGCGGTAAATGCACCGCGCGTATATCCGAACAGTCGGCCTCGATCAATCCTTCGGGCAGCGCGGCGCAGTTGACTGCCACCCATTCGCTGGCCCGACTCGGTCGGCTGCGCTCGTGCAAGCGCTTGAAAACCACCTCCTTGCCAACACCCGCCTCGCCACTTCTTGGCCATGAAGGTATTGGCGACCGGGATGCGCAGCACTTCGGCGAAGGTGACAGCGATTCAGCGGCAGCCTGGCGGATCACGCCGTTGCCGGCCAGGATCACCGGCGCGGTCGCGGCGCTGATCAACGCGGCCGCGGCATCGAGCTTGTGATCGGGCGCTTCTGAGGAATAAGGCATCTGGACCTTAATCGGCGACTTGTTCACTTTCATTTCGGCGACGTTTTCGGGGAAGGGCGTTGAACACTGCACCGGGCTTTTCGGTCTGCGCGATCTTGAATGCCTTGCGCACGACCTCGTGCACGATTCCCGCCTCTAAGATCTGCGTCACATACTTGGTGATCGGCCGGAACATGCCGACGAG
>JBDSAB010000211.1:0-7066 GCA_039922395.1 Caldimonas sp. | reverse complement strand
CGGGCGGCGAATGGATCAGCTCGGTCGACCTCGAGAACGCGCTGATGGCGCATCCGGCGGTTGCGGAAGCGGCCGTCATCGCGATCCCCGACGAGAAATGGAGCGAACGGCCGCTCGCCTGCATCGTCTTCAAGCCGGGACAGACGGTCGCGCCAGAGCGCCTCGCCGAGGAATTCGGCGGCCATCTGCTGCGCCACGGCTTCGCGCGCTGGCAGGTGCCGGATCGCTTCGAGGTCATCGATGCGGTGCCGCGTACTTCGACCGGCAAGTTCTGGAAGTTGAAGCTGCGCGAGCGGTTTCCGCGCTGACGCTCCATCCTGTCCGACGCGCAGGCCAGGGTCGGTCGAAGGTCTGTTTTCGTCGGCTGCTGAGTCATTTCCCGGTCAGGGTAGTCAGCGCCCCAGCAGGTCAACGTAGGCCCGGTAGCTGAAGCTGCGGTGCTTCTTCTGCCCGGTCAGCTCGGCCACGATCTCCAGATCTTCGAGCAGCTTCACCGCCGCCGTCGCCGTCGGGAACGTGGTTTTCAGCTTCTGCCGCACCTGTCCGATGGTGAAGCGCGGCATCACCGGCAGCAGTTCGAACAGCCGCAGCGCGACGGCACCGACGCGCGGCGCGGCCAGCAGGCGGCGGCGGTCGGCGGCGATCAAGCTGGCGATGGCGACGATCGCACGTTCAGCCTCGATGGCGGCGGCCTTTACCGACTCGAGGAAGAAGCTGACCCAGGCCTCCCAATCGCCGTCGTCGCGCACGGCCGAAAGCAGCCGGTAGTACTCGCGCTGATGCTTTTTCAGCGTGCCGCTCAGGTACATCAACGGTTCGGGCAGCAAGCCCCACTCCTCCATCAGCGCGGCGATCAGCAGGCGGCCGATGCGGCCATTGCCGTCCAGGAAGGGATGGATGGTCTCGAATTGGGCATGCGCCAACGCAACCCGCACCAGCGCAGGCAGCTTCGGCTGGGTGTCGTGGATGAAGCGCTCGAGGTCGGCCAGCAGGGCTGGCACACGCTCGGGCGGCGGCGGCACAAACACGGCATTGCCAGGCCGCGTGCCACCGATCCAGTTCTGCGAGCGCCGCAACTCGCCCGGCTGCTTGCCCGCGCCACGTGCGCCGGCCAGCAGCAGGCGGTGAGCGTCGCACAACAGCCGAGTCGAGATCGGCAAGCCCCCCGGCTTGCGCAGGTTCTCGCGCACCCGGCGGAAGGCGCGCAAGTAGTTGCTGACCTCCTCCACATCGTCGGTGTTGGCCACCGCCAGGCCGGCCTCGTCGTCGAACAGGTCGGTCAACGTCGCCTGCGTGCCTTCGATCTGAGAGGTGAGAAGAGCCTCCTTGCGGATGGCGCTGTACAGCAGCCACTCCACCGAAGGCACCAGACCCGACACGCCTGAAAGCCTCGCCATCGCGAGCTCGGCGTCGCGCGTGCCGGTCTCGTACGACGCCGGGTCCAGCACCGGTCGCGTTGGTGGCAGCGCGTGCGGGACGAAGGCGCGTACCGGCTCCCCCAGCGTGGTCGTGGTGACAGTGGAACCGGTGGAACGCATCGTATGCAGGCGAACTTGAACTGTCCTCCTCTATATTAAAGCACTCTTTAATGTGCTGGGAAGCCTTGAAAACGTACTTTGAAGGCGTTCACGCAGAAGCAGGACGACCACTGCACTGTGCCTCCGCAGACGACGTCACGATCATCGATCGCTGTCAGCCCTCGCGCAGCGCCGCGCGCGCGGCCGCCACCGTCGGCGGCTCGAGCGGGTCGGTCCAGCGCGCGAGCGCGTCGGCGAGCGCTGCGTCTCGGCCTTTGCCCTCCGAGGGCTGCCGCGCGCGCTTCGCGAAAGCCGCGGCGATCTCCGCGTGAAGCGTGCCCTGATGCTGCGCCACTTCGATCGCGCGCTGCCAGGCGGCGAACGCTTCGGCGGGGAGGCCCCGTGCAAAAAGCAATTCGGCATCGAGTGCATGCAACTCGGCCGCGACCGCATGTTCGCCCATCGCAGCGGCCAGCTCGAGGCCCTCGCGCACTGAAGTTGCGGCCAGCTCAAGCCGGCCGGCGCGCAGGCACACGCCGGCGTGGTGCTGAAACCAGCGTGTCAGCCCATACCGCAAGCCGTGCTCTTCCTGCAGGCGCCGGCCCTGCGACATGCGCCAGAGCCCGCCGTCGATGTCGCCGAGGGCCGCCTGTGCGCTGCCACGCATCCAGATGAATGCGCCCGCAGCGCGCGGCAAGGTGTGGGCCTCGATCAGCGCGAGCGCGTGGTCTGCCGTCGCAGCCTGGGCGATGTGCTCGGACGCGAGACCCTGCAAGGTCGCGACGAAGCTGAGCGCGAGCACCAGCGTCATCGGATGCTGCAGCCGCTCGGCCCGGGCCAGCGCAGAACGGCTGCGCGCACCGGCGGCAGTCGGCCGGCCCTGGGTCCACAGGCACATCGCCAGATAGCTCTCGAGCTGCACGGCCGGCTCGAACGAGAACAGCGCCGGCGCGAGCGCGCGATCGGTGCTGCGATGGCGCTCGAGCGCGGCGAGCAGATGCGTTTCAGCCGCCGGCATCTCGCCGATGTGGACCAGTGTGATGCCCATCGCCGAATGGCCGGCGAAGCGGAGCAGATGGTCGTCGCGCGCATCGGCGAGGGCGAGCGTCTCTGCGGCCATCGAGCGGGCGCGCGCCATGTCGCCATGCACGAGCGTCGACCACCAGATGCCATGCATCGCCGGCACGCGCGCCGGCGATGCCTGCAGGCCGTCCATCAGGTCGACCGTGCGCGCGAACGCGTGGCGCGATTCGGCCGACACGACGCCCTTCATCTCTGCCATCGCGACCCCGACGGTGACGTGCAGGGCGGTCTCGACGTCGCGCAGCGGCGTACGGTCCGGCACGCTCGCGAGCAGGCCGAGCGCACGTTGCGCGATCGCGGCCGCGTCGGGTGCGGCGAAGCGGCCGAGCGCCACGTGGGCGGCGATCGCGAGGTGCTCGACCGCGTGCGGCGGGTCTGCGCCTTTCTCGAAATGCACTGCGACTTCGGCGGCGATCGATTCGGTCTGCTCGGCGTGCGCGGCCAGAAGCGCGGCGGCGAGTCGGCGATGCAGGCGCACACGTGTCGCCGCGCCGATTCGCTCATAGAGGACATGGCGGTGGACGGCGTGGACAAATGCATAGCGCACCGCGATGCGGCCGTCGGGCAGCGCGGCGGAACCTGCCTCGCGCAGGCACGACCCGCGGCGCGCGAGGGCATCGAAGACCTCCTGCAGCTCGTCGGCATCGATCTGCAATGCATCGGCGAGCGGCGCATGCAGGAACTCGACCCCGGCGACGCTCGCCGCCTCGAGCCAGCGCCGCGTCGCTTCCGGCAGCCTCCCATGCTGCTGCTCGATCAGGTCGAAGATGCTGCGCGGCACGCGGCGCAACCGCAGGGCCTGTTCGGCAAGGTCGGGCACGGTGCCGCCGGTGGCCTGCAGCTCGTCGATCACGGCGGCCAGGAACAGTGGCAGGCCGGCCGTGTGATCGTGCAGCTCGCGGATCAGCGCGTCGGGCCATGACGCAGCGCCGAGGCGTCCGGCGAGGTAGCGACCGGCATCGCGTTCGGAGAACAGCTCGAGCTCGATCTCTTCGCACAGGCCGTGCTGGCGCAGTTCGAGGCGAAGCTGTCGCAACGGGTGTTCGCTGACGATCACGTCGGCCGCGCGCAAGGTGCCGAGCAGCAGCATCCGCGCGCCGCCGCGGCGCCGTGCGAGGAAGCCGATCAGCTGCACGGTCGCCGGGTCGCTCCAGTGCAGGTCCTCGATCGCAAGCAGCAGCGGCTGCTGCACCGTCATCCGGTCGAGCAGCTCGCCGAGCTCGCGCAGCATCCGGCCCTGCGTCGCACCGGCGACTTCCTGCTGCAGCTGCTGCCGATCGGCCGCGGTCAGGTACCACGGCAGCTGGACCAGCCAGGTCGGTGCGACCTGGCGCAGCAGCGCGATCGTCGCCGCTTCATCTTCGCCCCGGCACAGCGCGCTCAATGCCTCGAGGACCGGCAGGTACGGTTCGACCTCGCCGGCATGCTCGACACACTGGCCGAGCGCGGAGCGCACCGCGTTCGAGCGGCGCGCCTCGGCCATGAACGCTTCGATCAAGCTGCTCTTGCCGATACCAGCCTCGCCGGCGACGAGCACGACGCGGGTCTTGCCGGCGACGACATCGGCGAGCTGGCGCTGCAGCGAGGCCAGTGCTTCGTCGCGACCGATCAAGAGCGACGACGCCGATTCCGCTTGCGCCTCCGCCGTTGCGGTCACCGCAGGCGGCACCGATACCGTTGCAGCGGAAAGTGGTGGCTGCGCGGATTGCACCTCCGCGATGAACCGATAGCCACGCCGCGTCGCCGTCTCGATGTAGCGCGGCTCGCGCGCCGCGTCGCCGAGCACGCCGCGCAGCCGGCTGATCACGGTCTTCAGCACCGACTCGCTGACGAAGCGGTGCTGCCACACCGCATCGAGCAAATCGTCCTTCGTGACGAGGCGGCCCGGGCGCAGCGCGAGGAAGCACAGCACGTCGAAGTCCTTCGGCGCCAGCTCGAGCGGCCGGCCGTCCTGCGTGAGCCGCGCATTGGCGGCGTCGAGCACGAACGGGCCGAAGTGGAGCACGGCAGTTTCGACGGCAGGGACGGTCATGCGGCGGCGCGAAGGGTCGCTGACTGTAGCGGCTGGCGGCGCGAGGGCGACACCGCGATCAGACCGGAACGAGACGGTTCGGTGACGACTTCGCAGCGCGCGAATTCGACACTGACCGCACTCCGAAAACACCGGCAACCCGCGATGTCCCTCGATCCCGTTCCCGCCTACCCGGCCGCCCGCGCTTTCGTGCTGAAGCTGCACCAGGACGCACGGCCAAAGCTCGGCGTCTGGCGCGGTCGGATCGAGAGCATCGCGAGCGGCCGACAGCACGAGTTCCGAACCAGCGACGAGCTGCTCACCTGGCTCTCGCAACTGACCCCCGACCCGCAATCCGCTCCAGCGGTGCGCGGACCTTCCAGCCCTTTCCTTTCAACCGATGGAGACCTTGATGAATAAGCAATACCTGAAGACCCAGCGCACCCTGATCGCTGCCGCCTGTCTCGCACTCGCCGCTTGCGGCGGCGGTGGTGGCTTCACCGATGCCACAGCGACCGACAGCGGCAGTTCCGGCGTCGAGGCGCCGGTGCCCGCCGGCGGCAACGACGGTGGCAGCAGCAACAGCGGCGGCAGCGGCAACACGGCGGTAATGGAAGTCGACGTTGTCAGCGCACAGCACGAGCATGCACTGGCGCTGCGCAAGGATGGCAGCGTGTTTGCGTGGGGCCGCAACGACGACGGCAAGCTCGGCGACGGCACCACGACCGACCGCCTGGCACCGGTTCAACTCATGGGACCCGGCAGCGCAAAGGCGGTCGCGACCGGCATCGTGTCGTCGTATGTCGTGAAGACGGACGGCAGCGTCTGGGCGTTCGGCGCCAACGACAACCATCAGCTCGGCGACGGCACCGTGGGGATGCGGACCAGCCCGGTGCAGGTGCCCGGCTTGAGCGGCATCGACCGGGTCCGGGCACGCGATCGCTTTGCGTTCGCGCTCGGCGCCGATGGCAGCGTCTATGCGTGGGGCGACAACACCTACGGGCAGCTCGGCATTGGCTCGACCGCCGAGGCCGGGACGCCGGTCCTCGTCGCCGCGCTGACCGGTGTCAAGGATGTCCAGGCCGGCGGCAGCCATGCGCTGGCGCTGAAGCACGACGGCACGGTGTGGTCGTGGGGCCAGAACCTGATGCGCGAACTGGGTGCGGCACATGACGCAGGCGACCGCCTGGTGCCGGTGCAGGTGGCGGGCCTGACCGACATCGTCGCGATCGCCGCCGGCGACCTGCATGCGATGGCGCTGCGCAGCGACGGCACCGTGCTGATCTGGGGCAACAACGAGTACAGCCAACTCGGCCTCGGCGCGTCGCACGCGTCGCAGGGCACGCCGGTCGCGCTGCCCGGGGTCAGCGGCGTCGCGAAGATCTTCGCCGGCAGCATCCAGGGCATGGCGATCGGCACCGACGGCACCGTGCATGCGTGGGGCGACAACGACTCCGGCAAGCTCGGCGACGGCACCGCAGTCGAGCGCAGCACGCCGATCCTGGTCCCGGCGTTTGCGGGAGCGCGCTCGCTCGACCTCGGCTTCTCGTTCACCGTGGTTGTCGGCGCCGACGGCGTCGCATCGGCGGTCGGGGAGAACACGTCCGGCCGTCTCGGCGACGGCACCAATGTGAATCGGCTGCAGCCGGTCAAGGTGCTGAACCTGAGCGGGTCTTGAGAGCAGCGCGGCGATCGGTCGAAGGGCTGATCGCTGCGTTCAAACTGATCAGACGTCTTCTTCTCTCAAATTCAATCAGGAGCTGTTCGTGATTGCATTCCTCGTTGCGGCCGCGTTCGCGGCCATCGCGCTGATCCACGTGTACTGGGCCTTCGGCGGCAGCCTCGGCGGCGAAGCCGCGGTACCGCGCGCGCCGGCCATCGCCGACGCCGACCCGCAGACGCCAAGACCGCCGGCGTTCGTGCCGACGCGCTCGGCGACATTGATGGTGGCTGCCGCGCTGACGGTCGTTGCCGGGATGGTCGCGCTACAGGCCGGCTGGTTCGGTCCTTCGCTGCCGAGCGGCAGCGTGCGGGCGGCCATCGGCGTCGTCGCTGCGGTGATGTTCCTGCGCGCGGTCGGCGACTTCCGCCTGGTCGGTTTCTTCAAGCGGAGAATCGACTCACGCTTCGCGCAACTCGACAGCTGGTTCTATTCGCCGCTCTGCGTCGTGCTCGGCGCCGGCCTCTCGGCGGTCGCGCTCGGCTGAACCACGGCTGCGCCGAAGCAGCCGTCTACACCACGGGCCGCCGCATCGCCTCGCTACACTTCGCGCCTTCCCGAGCAGCGCGACATGGCCGAATCCCTCGATCTCTTCACCGCAGCGGCAGCGCCCAACGACGCCGTCGCGATCGCCGACTACGCCGAGCGCGCCTATCTTGAATACGCGCTCAGCGTCGTCAAGGGCCGCGCGCTGCCCGACGTGTCCGATGGCCAGAAGCCGGTGCAGCGGCGCAT
>JBDSAB010000210.1:0-6116 GCA_039922395.1 Caldimonas sp. | reverse complement strand
CGCTGGCCCGGATCTTCGGCGGCGATGCCGCGGCCTTCACGCACCAGAGCGTCACGCTGCCCGGGCCGACGCGCAGCTTCACGTCGTTCTCGCAGGCGCAGGACGAGATCGGCTTCTCGCGCATCTGCGTCGGGTATCACTTCCGGCTCGCCGTCAACACGGGCATCGCGCAAGGCCGTGCGGTCGCCGCACAGGTCATGGCCTCGCAGTTGCCGCTGCGCGGCTGAAAGCGGACTGCGCGTCACGCCGCGACGCGATTTCAAAACCGGCCGGCGCCGCAATGGCGGGGCCGGCCGGTTCACTTTGGCGAAGGCAGCCGGCTTGGGTTCTTTCTGCAGCTCTTTCAGCGCAGCCGGTTCAGCGCCTCGCGGTCCGCCGTGACGCCTTGGCTCAGAAGATGTGGCGGATGCCGGCCTCCACGCCGGTCGATCGTTCGCCGCTCTTCATGCCGCTTCTTCCGGTGTCGACGACCAGCTTCGAGGCGCCCCGATTCCCCAGCGTCGCGGCGGTCGAATAGAGCGCGGTGCGCGTCGACAGGTTGTGGATGTAGCCGATCGCGACCTGCTGCGCGCCGTCGGCGCTCGAGTAGCCGGAGCCCGGTGCGCCGCCCGACATCTCACCGTGAACGACGCTGGCGTGGGCGGTGCCGACGCCGACCTGCACCTCGGCGCCCAACGAGACCAGGTTCTGCCTGCGGGGGCCACCCGAAAGCGAGGCATACCGCGCTTGCACCAACAAGCCGGTGAGCCGCGTCGGACCGAGCTTGCAGGCAGCGCCGAGCACCGTCTGGCGGAACGTGTCGTGCAGGGCCACCGGGGTCTGTCCGTGTGCCACGCTGAGGTCGAGCGTCTCGTTCTGGTAGCCGATGCGCGCGCCGACGTAGCGGGTGCCGACGACGCCTTCGCCGGCCGACACAGAGGCCTGGCCGTAGACGCCGCCCAACGTATCGGGCAGGAAATAGCCGATCACGTTGTTCGCGGCGCGCAGCGTGGTGACACCGCTGCCGAGATCGCTGAGGATGCTCGTCGTCCCGCCGTCTCCGATGACCGAGCCGACACCGAGCGCGCCGGTCGGCGTGTACGGATAGAGGCCGTAGAAAGTGGGCACGGTGTCGAGGCCGATGCGAAGCTCGCCGAGGCGCCTGTCGACGAGGCTCACGGTGGCGCGCCGGTTCCAGAAGGGATCGAAGGTCGCGCCGGCGTCGGGCAGGAATCCGGTTTCGAGCCAGAACCCGGCGCTCACGCCGCCGCCGAGATCCTCGGTGCCGCGAAACCCGAGGAGATCGGGGTTCAGTCCGTTGGAGCTCTGGGACCGGTAGCGCCCGGCGCTCCCGTTGTGGACCTGGCGGATGCCGATGTCGACGAGGCCGAACAGCGAGACTGCCTGGGCCCTGGCGCTGCCCGCCAGCGGGCCGTGCGCGGACACGACGATCAGAAAGGCAGGCGCGAGCGAACCCATGAATGTCTTCATGACAAGCCTCGATGAAGGAAAAAGGGGAGTGCGTCTCGGGCGACGCTCACATCTGTCGAAAGAGGTGGGCGTGCGCGTCGCTCACCGCGAGCTTTTCGGGACGCGCCTTCAACTTCACCAGCACCCGGCCGCGGAAGTCGCGCGACACCCCGGCAATCGCATTGGCGTTGACGATGTAGGAACGGTGGATGGTCCAGAAAGCGGCCGGATCGAGCTGCTCCTGCAGTTCCTTCAAGGAGCGCCGGATGAGCGACTCGCCGTCGGCCGTGACGACCCGCGTGTACTTGGTGTCGGCTTGGAAGTAGCAGACTTCCTCGACCGTGATCAGGCGCACCTCGTTGCCGTGCGAGGCGTTGATCCAGCGCAGGTACTCGGGTGCGGGGCGGGCGCCGGCCAGCTCGCGCAGCAGCACTTCGAGCGACGGCGGCGGGCCGTCGAGGCGCCCCTTCAGGCGGCGCACGGTCGAGGCGAGGCGCGCCTTGTCGAAAGGCTTCAGGACATAGTCGACGGCGCCCTGCTCGAACGCCGCGACGGCGTACGCGTCGTAGGCGGTGACGAACACGACGTGGCTGCGGCCGTCGACCTGGCGCGCGACCTCGAGGCCGGTCAGGCCCGGCATCTCGATGTCCAGGAACATGACATCGGGCCGATGCCGCTGGAGCAGTTGCAGCGCCTCGATGCCGCTGGCGGCCTCGCCCACGACCTTCAGCTCCGGCCAGAGCGCTTCGAGCGCGAGGCGCAACTCATCGCGCAGGACGGTCTCGTCCTCGGCGATCACGGCAGTGGTCGGGCGCATCGAAGGCCCCGTCAGGCCTTGGCCTTGACCGGCGTCTTCATCTCGACGATCAGGGCGCGCACGTTCTTGCCGGTGATGTTCTCGGTCTCGTGCGTCTCGGCCTCGCTGAAGAAGACGTCGCCGAGCTTGGTCTCTGCGTCGAATTGCTTGCCCTCCGCGGTCTTGATCCGGACCTTGGCGTAGCTGAGTGCGATCGACAAGTGGGCCGGGTGCGAGTGCACTCCCGAGCCACAGATTCCCATGCCGGGCCGGCTGTTGAACTCGAGGACCCGCATGCGGTCGTTCTCGGCAACGACGCGGTAGGCCGTCGCCTGCATCTTGGTAGCGTCCTGCGCCACGGCAAGATCGGCCAGCGCCAGCCCGGGAAGCAGCGCGAGCAGGGCGCGCCGGACATCGTCGAAAGATCGTGAGTCGTCATTCATCGTGGGTCTCCAGGTCGGGGGGTGAAACGGGACGAGGCAGGGTTGCCACGTGTCGGGGAACCATCAGGATCTGCAGCAGGGGCCGGCCCGTCGCGGCGGCGGCGGCTTCGACGCGCAACGACCAACCGTCGCCGAACACGGCTCCGAGGCCGACGCGCAGCCGGCGCTCCAGCGTGGCAGGCAACCAGGTGCGCGCGGGAGGCGGACCGTCGAGTCGCAGTTCGATCGCGGGACAGGGCGGCGATTCGTCAGACCGGTCGACGCCGGTGATGGCGAGCGTGTACGTCGAACCGGGGAGGCTCGCCGCCGATACCGCGTCGAGCACGGGGAGCAGCAGGAGCGGCGGGAATGGCAGCTCCGAGAGGCCCGGGTCGACCTGGATGCGCCACCGAGCCGGCTGCGGATCGATCTCGGCGAGCAGGCGCACGTGGGCGCGCGCCAGCTTGACTTCCGCGGCGAGGGTGGAGCGGCCCGTGCGCACGGCCGGCATCGCACGCCGGAGGAAGTTGACCAGCTGCTCGAGCAACCGATCGGCACTCGTCGCATCGTCCGCGTAGCGACGCTGCACCTCCGCCATCGTGCGCAGCAGAAGCCCCGGGTCGACGTGTCCGCGCAGGGTCTGCAACTCGACCTCGCCGAGCATCGCTTCGGAGCGGCTGCGCGCGATCTCGGCCTGACCCAGCAGATCGCGCGTCTGCTCCGAGCGCAGGCTGAAGACACAGCCGAGCATGAACAGTCCGCCGTACAGCAGGCAGGACCAGGCGTCGAACACGTACGCGGCCCACAAGGACCGACCCGTGAAGAAAGGCATCTCGCCCAATCCGAGTGCCGCCTCGACGCTGTAGCGGACGCCGGTCATGCCGAACGACAGGGCCACGATGGTCACGACGATCATCGGCAGACTGAAGCGGGTGGCGATTCGCCTGGCGACGTAGGCCCCGAGGACGCCCGCCAGCGCCCACGAGAGGAAGACCTCGAACTCGAACCGGAGGCGCTCGACCGCGCTGAGGCTTTCGATCGGCAGTCCGTAAGAGCTTGCGGCCGTCTGTGCGGTGGCCCACAACAAGCCGAAGACGACGATGCGCGGCCCCGTGAACGCTGTGGCGCCCCGGCCCCAGGGTACGACGGCGTGCGTCCAGCGAGGCAACGCCGTTGTCATGGCGAGATCTTCCGCAAGGGGAGGCGCATCATGGCCCGCACGCCGGAAGGCAGGTTGTTCTCGAGGCTCAGCACGCCGTCGGCGCCATAGAGCGTGCGCAGGCGCGAGCGGATGTTCGCCAGGCCGATGCCCGATCCGCCCACCCCGGTGAAGCCGACGCCGGTATCGGCGACCACCACCTCGAGCGCGTTGTTCCGGCCACGCGCCTGAACGTGGATGGTCCCGCCGTCAGCGGCCGGCGCGATGCCGTGCTTGACCGCGTTCTCGATCAAGGTGGCCAGGGTCAGGGGCGGAAAGTCGCAGGCGCGCAGGGCATCGGGCACGTCGAACGTGACCCGCAGGCGCTCGGACATGCGCACGACGATCACGCCGACGTAGGCGCGAATCAGATCGATCTCCTGCCCGAGCGTGCTGCGCTGCTCGTGCAGCGCCGGCAGCGTCGCGCGCAGGTAGTCGAGGAAGTGGCGCAGCAGCTCGGCGCCCTGCGTCGGCTCGGTCGTGTGCAGCCGGCGCACGGTCGCCAGCGTGTTGAACAGGAAGTGCGGCTCGATCTGGCTGCGCAGGGTCTGGAGCTGCGCCTGGACGATCTGGCGTTCCGTCTGCAGGCGCCTCAGCTCCGTGATCCGCGCGGCGTCATGGGTATCGCTGGCGCGCTGCCACAGGTAGACGATGCCCGCCACGCTCACCGCCATGCCGGTCCAGCGGAACACGTGGGTCACGAGCGTCTCTGCGTCGGCGGCGGCGCCGTCGGTGCCGAAGAGGATCAGCGCCCATTCGCCCGCCGCGGCGCCGAGGGCGAATGCGGTGATGATGACGATGGGCATCAGCACCGGCCCACGCACCGGCAACCGCAGAGCCGCGAGGGTGAACAGTGCCATCGCCGATGCGACGACTGTCCGGTCGAGCAGGATCCAGATCCAGGCCTCGATGACTTCGTCCCAGGGCCAGTTCCTCCAGACGAACGGCTGGATCAGGAACTGGACCGACAGCAGCAGCGCAACGCCCGTCGCCCAGGTCAGCGCCGTGCGCAGGGACATGACCTTGCGCCGCGGGTGCAGGGACTGCGGCGAGTCGACCGGGTCGGTCGGTCCCGGTGATCGGGTCGACTCCAGTTGACGATCGACCGAGACGATGGCCCCCATCAAACGCTCCCCGAATGGACGCCAGGTCGAGGTCGCGCTGGACCCCCTGACGGCGCCTGCCGATCGTAGATCGCGAAGCCCCGTGAACGCCAGTGAAGCCTGCATTCGCTTGCATCGAGACGAGAAGTCGCGGTTGTATCGCCGTGGCGTCGGCGCCGTCGGCGTTTGCGACGAAGCCGGCCGCGGCGGGTCCGAATGCGTCGCGATCGGGCTCGAATCTGCGGGCTCACCGCTCCGACGCGGCGGTCGATGCTCCCCGGTGCCCGGCCTACACTCTGCGGCGCCCGATCCCTGCCACCGCATGACCCCCATCGCCCCTGCTCCATCCGGGCCGTCGAGTGCGCTTTCGCTCGACGGCGTCACCTGCACCTTTGCCGACAAGTCCGACCGCGGCCAGCGCTACACCGCGGTTCGCGACGTGACGCTCGCGGTCGGCGCCGGCGAATTCGTCGCCGTCGTCGGTCCGACCGGCTGCGGCAAGAGCACGCTGCTGAATGTCGCCGCGGGTCTGCTCGAGCCGAGCAGCGGGACGGTCTCGGTCTTCGGCCAGCCGCTCGTCGGCGTGAACCGCCGGGCTGGCTACATGTTCCAGGCCGAGAGCCTGATGCCGTGGCGGTCGGCGCTGCAGAACGTCGCCGCCGGCCTGCAGTTCCGCGGCGCGGCCGATGCCGCTGCGCAGGCCGACGACTGGCTGCGCCGCGTCGGCCTCGGCGGCTTCGGCGACCGCTATCCGCACCAGCTGTCGGGCGGCATGCGCAAGCGCGTCAGCCTCGCGCAGACGCTGGTCCTCGACCCCGACATCATCCTGATGGACGAGCCGTTTTCGGCACTGGACATACAGACCCGGCAGCTGATGGAAAACGAGGTCCTGGCGCTGTGGGCCGAGAAGAAGAAGGCCGTGCTCTTCATCACCCACGACCTCGACGAGGCCATCGCCCTGTCGGACCGCGTGATCGTGCTGTCGGCCGGCCCGGCGTCGCATCCGATCGGCGAGTTCACGGTCGACCTGAAGCGCCCGCGCGACGTCGCCGAGGTGCGCACCGCGCCCCGCTTCATCGAGCTGCACCAGGCCATCTGGGCCGTGCTGCGCGAGGAGGTGCTCAAGGGCTACCGGCAGCAGCTTGCGG
>JBDSAB010000209.1:0-7007 GCA_039922395.1 Caldimonas sp. | reverse complement strand
CGGCCGACGAAGTCGTTGGCCTGGATCGCCGTCGTGCCTTCGTAGATCGTCAGGATCCGCGCGTCGCGCAGGTACTGCGCCGCACCGGTCTCCTCGATGTAGCCCATGCCGCCGTGCACCTGCACGCCCAGGCTCGTGACCTCGAGGCTCATCTCGGTCGAGAAGCCCTTGATCAGCGGCACCAGGTACTCGTAGAGCGTCTGGCTGAGCCGGCGCACGTCGGCATCCGGGTGGGCGTGCGCGGTGTCGTGGGCCGCCGCGGCGACCATCGCGGCCGCGCGACAGCCCTCGACGACCGAGCGCATCGTCAGCAGCATGCGCTTGACGTCGGGGTGATGGATGATCGGCGCGGCGGCCGGCATCGAGCCGTCGACCGGGCGGCCCTGCACGCGCTCCTGTGCATACGCCAGCGCGTGCTGGTAGGCCCGCTCGGCGACCGCGATGCCCTGCACGCCGACGGCATAGCGCGCGGCATTCATCATGATGAACATGGTCTCGAGGCCGCGGTTCTCTTCGCCGACGAGGTAGCCGACGGCGCCGCCGTGGTCGCCGAACTGGAGCACTGCGGTCGGGCTGGCCTTGATGCCGAGCTTGTGCTCGATGCTCACGCACTGCACATCGTTGCGCTCGCCCGGGCTGCCGTCGGCGTCGAGCAGGAACTTCGGCACGACGAACAGGCTGATGCCCTTCACGCCCTCGGGCGCACCGCTCACGCGGGCCAGCACCAGGTGCACGATGTTGCCGGCCAGGTCGTGTTCGCCGTAGGTGATGAAGATCTTGGTGCCGCTGATGCGATAGCTGCCGTCGCCCTGCGGCTCGGCGCGCGTGCGCACGAGCGCGAGGTCGCTGCCGGCCTGCGGCTCCGTCAGGTTCATCGTGCCGGTCCATTCGCCACTGACCATGCGCGGCAGCCAGGCCTGCTTCAGCGCGTTCGAGCCGGCGGTCAGCAGCGCCTCGATCGCGCCGTCGGTGAGCAGCGGGCAGAGCGCGAAGCTGAGGTTGGCGCTGTTGTTGATCTCGATGCACGCCGCGCCGATCGTCTTCGGCAGGCCCTGCCCGCCGAACTCGGGCGGATGCTGCAGGCCTTGCCAGCCGCCCTCGGCGAACTGGCGATAGGCGTCCTTGAAGCCGGGCGTGGTGGTGACGAAGCCGTCCTTCCACGTCGACGGGTTCTTGTCGCCCTCATGGTTCAGCGGCGCGAGCACGCCCTCGTTGAAGCGGGCGCATTCCTCGAGGACCGCCTGCGCGGTCTCGAGGCCGGCATCTTCGAAGCCGGGCAGGGCGGCGATCTGGTCGAGGCCGGCCAGCTCGGTCATGCAGAACAGCATGTCGTTGACGGGCGCTGAGTAGGTCATGTGAATCTCCTGGCGGGTGAAAGGAAGTCTCGCGGCCTCGATCCCATCGCGGCCCCCTCTTGGCCGGGGGGTCGCGTCGATCGACGCAAATGAGCGCGGCCCCCTCCGCGAGAGTGGTGCCGACGAGGCGGTTGCTTTCTAGATTTCGGTCACGCGGTCGGCGGTTCGACCCGCACCGAAAACGACGGAGACGACGATGGCGCTGCTTCGAGAATGTCTGCAAGAGCTTCGCGTGAAGCAACGCGAGTGGCATGAGCTGCCGGGCGGATGGCCGACATCGAAGCCGGGCTGCCGCCCGGCCCGTTTCCATCGCATGGCCACCGTGCCGTTCCGCGCGCCCACATCGGCCGCGCAACCGCAGCGGACGGCCTGACGCCATGGCCGCCTCTTCGATCGCCGCGGCCCTCGGCCGCACGGCACGGCTCGGCGGTGTGCGCACGCTGTTCCCCGGCGTGCTCGCATGCGGCGTGGTGGCCGCGGCCTCGACCTTCCTGTCGCAGCACTACGGCGCGCCGGTGATGCTGTTCGCGCTCCTGCTCGGCATGGCGATGAACTTCCTCTCCGCCGACGGCGCCTGCGCGCCCGGCATCGCGTTCACGGCACGCACGCTGCTGCGCGTCGGCGTCGCGCTGCTCGGTTTGCGCATCACCGCGCAGCAGGTGGCCGAGCTCGGCTGGCAGCCGGTCCTGCTGGTCGTCGTCGCGGTCGCGTTGACGATCGGCGTGTCGATGATCGTGGCCCGCGCGATGGGCTTTCAGTCGCTGTTCGGCTTGCTGAGCGGCGGCGCCACGGCCATCTGCGGCGCTTCGGCCGCCCTCGCGCTCGCCGCCGCGCTGCCTTCGCATCCGCAGAAGGAGCGGGCGACGCTGTTCACGGTGATCGGCGTCAGCGCGCTCTCGACCCTGGCGATGATTGCCTACCCGATGCTCGCGCGCTGGCTCGGCCTGTCGGACCACGCGGCCGGCGTCTTCCTCGGCGCGACGATCCACGATGTCGCGCAGGTCGTCGGTGCCGGCTACGGCATGTCGCACGAAACCGGCGACGTCGCGACCTTGGTCAAGCTGATGCGCGTCGCGATGCTGCTGCCGGTGATCGTGCTGGCCGCGAGCCTCGCGCGCGCCCGCATGCGTGCCGAGGGCAGCGAGCAGACCACACGGCCGCCGCTGCTGCCCGGCTTCGCGGTCGCCTTCGCGCTGCTCGTCGCGGTCAACAGCACGGGCTTCGTGCCGGCTCCCGTCAAGGCGCTCGGCAGCGACCTCTCGCGCTGGTTGCTGGTCGCTGCGATCGCCGGCATCGGCATGAAGACGCAGCTGAAGGACGTCGCCGGCGTCGGCCTGAAGCCGATCGTGCTGATGCTCGGCGAAACGTTCTTCCTCGCCGCACTGGTGCTCGTCGCGCTGCGCTGGATGCCCTGACGAACCAGTCACCCCGGGTGCTCGCTCGATGCGTCGCCCCCTCGCCAAGAGGGGGTCCGTCAACGAGCCGGCTTCCTAGGATCACCCATCGAAAACTGACATCGAAACCCGGAGATGAACCCCATGAAAAAGCTTGCTCGATTGACCTGCGCCCTGTTCGGCGCCTACGCCTGCGCCGCCGCTGCGCAGTCCTCGAACGTGGTGCTGTTCGGCACGCTCGACGTGACGGCGCGCTACGTCAAGGCCGATGGCCAGGACCGTCGCTTCAGCGAAGCGATGGACGGCATCAACAGCAGCCAGCTCGGGATTCGCGGCACCGAAGACCTGGGCGGCGGTCTGAAGGCCAGCTTCACCCTGCTCTCCGCCATCAACGCCGACAGCGGCACCGCCAACGTCAAGTTCTGGAACCGGCGTTCGACGGTCAGCCTGCTCGGCAACTTCGGCGAGATCCGATTGGGCCGCGACTACATTCCGACGTTCTGGAACTTCGGCCTCTACGACGCGTTCGGTGTCGTCGGCCTCGGCGCCACCGCGAACGTGCGCCAGATGTACGGCGGCACGCGGATGGACAACGCGATCAGCTACATCCTGCCGGCCACTCTCGGCGGCTTCTACGGCCAGGCGATGGTCGCCGCAGGCGAGGGCGGCGCGAGCGGTGATCGTCCGGGGCGCCACATCGGCGCGCGCTTCGGCTATGCCGCCGGCCCGCTCGACATCGGCGTGGCCGCGGCTCAGCAGCGCTTCGCCGTGACGACGCCGATCGTGCCGACCGGCGGTGTGATCGCCAGCGCCGGCTCGACCCAGAAGACCTTGAACGTCGGCGCCTCCTACGACTTCGGCCCGGCCAAGCTGATGGGCTACGTCGACCGCGAGACGCTGCTCGGCCACAAGGAGAACACCTGGTCGCTGAGCGGGATCATCCCGTTCGGGCAGAGCGAGATCCACGCCGGCTACGACCGCAGCACCCTCAAGCTCGCGTCCGGAACCTCGACCACCGTCGATCAGCTCAAGGCGACGTACGTCTACAACCTGTCGAAGCGCACCGCGATCTTCACGACCGTGGCGCGCCTCGACAACAAGGACGCCAGCCGCGTCACGTTGCCGGGTGCGGCCGGCCCGACCACCGTGAGCGGCCAGTCGCTCGGCGCCGAGTTCGGGCTGCGTCACTTCTTCTGAACCGCAGGCGAGTGGATCTGAGCGCCGACGGAGGGCGAGGCGTATCGTTGCCTCGCCCGAAGAAGGAGATGCGAAGTGAGCGATATCGACAAAGCGACCGCCCGTGTGCTCGAGATCTACAAGTCGGCCGTGCTCGCGAAGGACGTCGACGCCTTCATGCGCCTCTACGACCCGGGAGTCCGGGTGTTCGACGCGTGGGGCGTCTGGTCGTACGAAGGCGCTGCGGCGTGGCAGGTCGCGGTCGAAGGCTGGTTCACGTCGCTCGGCACCGAGAAGGTCAAGGTGACCTTCGACGACGTGCAGACGTCCGAGGGGCGCGACTTCCTCGTGATCAGCGCCATCGCGACCTATGCGGCGATCTCGGCGCAGGGCGAACCGCTGCGCGCGATGCAGAACCGCCTGACCTGGGCGCTGAAGACGATCGGCCACGTGCCGCGGATCGTTCACGAGCACACCTCGGCACCGCTCGGCTTCGACGATTCGAAGGGGATTCTTCAGCGCGTGAAGAGCGCCTGACCCGGTCGGGACCGCGACGAGGCTGTCACGACTTCGGCGCTTTCTTGCGCTGCGTCGATGGCGGTGCCCGCCTCGGCTCGTCCGCCCCCTTGCGGTAGTGCGGCGGCCAGGGTGCGTCGCCGTGGCCTTCGGCCTCGTGGCGGGCTGAAAGCGCGAGCAGCGCCTCGAGTGAACCGGCCTGCGCGTCGATCGCGGCATGCGGATCGCCGATCGCCTGGAAGCGCTTCGACACGGTCCAGAGCGTGAAGTCGGCCGGATTGCAGTCGTCGAGCTCCTGCCAGGTCACCGGCGTGGAGACGCGCGCATCGGGTTTGGGCCGCACCGAATAGGCCGAGCAGACGGTCCGGTCCTTCGCGTTCTGGTTGTAGTCGACGAAGACGCCGTGGCGCTCTTCCTTCCACCACGCGCTCGTCGCCAGGCCCGGTGCGCGGCGCTCCACATCGCGCGCGAGCGCCAACGCGGCACGCCGGACCTCTTCGAAACGCCAGCGCGGCTCGATGCGGACCAGCACGTGCACGCCGCGCGAGCCCGAAGTCTTCGGAAAGCCGACGAGCCCGACATCGGCCAGTGCTTCGTGCACGACGCGCGCGACCTGCTGGATCTGCGGCCACTCGACACCGGGCACCGGATCGAGGTCGACTCGCAGCTCGTCCGGGTGCTCGAGGTCGTCGGCGCGCACCGGATGCGGATGCAGCTCGAGGCAGGCCATGTTGGCCAGCCACGCGAGATCGGCCGGGTGGCGCGGCACCACTTCCTCGGCCGTCCGGCCGGATGGAAAGCGGATCGTCGCGACCTCGAGCTCCGGCGGTCGCCTGGCCGGTGCGCGCTTCTGAAAGAAGAACTCGCCGGTGATGCCTTCGGGGTAGCGGACCATCACGCAAGGCCGGCCGCCGGCACCGCGCAACGCGCCCTCGGCGACGGCCACGTAGTAGTTGACGAGGTCGAGCTTGCGAACCCGCGCCTCGGGTATCAGCAACTTGTCCGGATGCGTGACGACGACCTCGCGGCCGCTGATCGTCAGCGTCTGCTCATCGGCCATCGCGCGATCGTACGGGTCGGACGACGACCTGGCGCAACAAGGGCATCGCCATGAGTCGATCGTTGGCCTGAGCTCTTCGCTTTGCAAAAGCGTCCGTGATTACCCCCGATTTCGGTGCATCGCACCATGTTGGGCACATGACGTGCCACGCGTTCTCTTGTGCTCGCAACCGCGGGAAGTTCGCGAACTTTCCGGCCGGCGAGGACCGATGTGCCTGCGCGTTCGCGAAGCGGTCCATGCCCCTTCGCGACTGCCGCATCGGCACCCCATAAATTGACCTGGAGACGACATGCAACGAGACCTGCGGCCCGCATCGGGGCCGGCCTTTGAAGAGACCTCCCACGACACTGCCACCCAGAATCGAATCCGACACGCCAGGCGCACCGGCTCACTGCCCAGCGGCACGCGCCCGAGCTGGGTTGCCATCGCGGTGACCGCCTTGCTCGCTGCCGGCTGCGGCGGCGGTGACGACAACAACACGCCGAACGTCGCGCAACTGAGCGGGCTCAGCGGGGCCACCAAGGACGTGACCGTCGAGTTCCACGAAGGCACCAACATGGCCGCGACGCCGTCGCCCGACGGCCAGCGCATCGCGTTCACCGCGCAAGGTGCGTTGTGGGTCATTCCCTTCGCAGGCGGCGAGGCCACCCGCATCACGCCGTGGACGCTCGAGCCGACCCATCCCGTGTGGTCGCCGGACGGCTCGGTCATCGCGTTCCAGAACTACACGGCCGACGGCAACTGGCACATCTGGACCGTGCGACCGGACGGCAGCGACGCGAAGGAGATCACCTCCGGCTTCTACGACGACCGCGAACCGGCCTGGATGCCGGATGGCAGCGGGCTCGTATTCGCATCGGACCGCAGCAACGACGGGCAGTACAAGATCTGGCGCTACACCTTCTCGAACAGCGCCTACACGCAGTTGACGACGGGCACCGGCGCCGAGAGCAACCCGGTCGTCTCGCCCGACGGCAAGCAGATCGCCTTCGTCGACACGGTCGCGCCGGCGAAGGTCTACGTCGCCCAGATCACCGGCGGCGCGCCGAGCCTGATCGGCCCGGGCAGCATGCCGGCCTGGAACGCGAACGGTTCGGGCCTGATCTACCAGCCGACTTCGAACTCGCTGAGCTCGGGGACGCAGAACGTGGTCACGAACGAGGACCTGTTTCCGTTCCCGGTCCGGCTGCTGTCGAACAACCGCTTCCTCTACACCGCGGACGGCAAGATCCGCATCCGCAACGCCGACGGCACCGGCTTGACCGACGTGCCGTTCTCGGCATCGATCGCGGTGCGCCGACCCGCGATCACGACGCCGAAGGACCGGCAGTTCGACAACTTCGCGTCGCGCACGGTGCGCGGCATCAGCGCACCGGTGATCTCGCCCGACGGGCAGAGCGTCGCGTTCGTCGCGCTCAACGACGTCTGGGTCATGAAGATCGGCGAGGCGCCGGTCCGCCTGACCAACGACACCGACCGCGACGGCAACGTGCAGTGGACGACCGA
>JBDSAB010000208.1:0-4205 GCA_039922395.1 Caldimonas sp. | reverse complement strand
CTAGCGGCCTATCCGCGGAATCGGACCTTTGGCCGCGAAAGGAGTCCTGTCTATCGAGTGCGGGTACCGACCACCTCGATTTGCACGCGTCGGTTCTGGGCACGTCCATCGGTGGTCGCGTTATCCGCGACCGGCTGCTTCTCGCCTTTGCCTTCCACAAAAACGCGATTCGCTTCCGTGCCTCCGGAAACAAGATAGGCCTTGACCGCTTCGGCACGGCGCATCGAAAGGCGGTCGTTGTAGGTATCGCTGCCCACCGAGTCGGTGTGGCCGGTGGCGATAACGGCTTCAAGCGTCATCCCCCGCTGTCGGGTGGCCAACTCGTCCAGCTTCGCCTTGCCTTCCGTCTTCAGCACGGCATCGTCGAAATCAAAGAGCGCATCGGATGCGAGGGTGACCTTCTCCGCGACGGGGGTGAGCACCACAGGGGCCGGCGGCGGTGGTGGTGGCGGAGATGCCGGAACCGCAACCGCCGCTGCCGGCGCTTCAGCCATGACGGGTGCCGGAGCCGCTGCGCGCGGCGCGGTGGCCGGCGCGGCACCGAAGCGATACACCAGGCCGATGGACCCCATGTCGATGTCGCCCTTGTTCCCGACCGCGTCGTTGATGCGATAGCGCTCGAGTTCGGCACGGACGGACAGTGCCGGCGTGAACGCGTACTGCAGGCCGATTCCGGCCTTCCAGTTCGCGGCTCGTTCGCTCGGGTTCTGATTGTTCACGACGACCATGCCCGTGCCGCGGAACGTGTCCTTGGCTTGCGCGTAGGTCAGGCCCCCACGGCCGAAGATCGAGAGCTCGCTGGTAAGTGGCAGCATGCCTACCAAGTCGAGGTTGAGGCCGCGGACCTTGGCTTCGCCGTTCAGTGTGCCGGCCGGAGTCGTCGTGGCTTGATACGAGAATTTGCCCAGGCTGAACGCGCCGCCTTCGAGGGCGAAGTACCTGTTGAACTGGTAGCCACCGAACACCTTGCCGCCGAACGAGCGGTTGTCGTCGGAGAGGCCGTTCACGGTGAAGCCATTGCTGACGAGGTTGGCGGTGATACGCGGGTCGTCGATCTTGGCGCGGCTGGGGCCCGCGTTGATCCCACCGTAGAGACCGATCGTGTCGTTGTTGCTCTGTGCAACGGAGGGGTTTGTGATGGCCGCGAGGGCCAGCAAGCCGATTGCCGAAGCAATGTTGGAGAGGTTCATGGTCACTTTCTTGGGATGAGGGGCCGGCAGCGTGGCGCCGGCTCGTGACATGTATTTACTGGCAGACGGCCGGCGCATTGACGTTGCCGGGAATGGAGACGACGTTGTGGTCGAACACCAGCGCGCCCGAGGTGAAGGCGCCTGCGAACATCCGGCCGCAAGAGGTGGCCAGCGTCTGCATCGTGATGTCCGCGCCGGCGAGCACGTTGCCGTTCCACTCGGCGTAATTGCCGATGGTGGCCGACGCGCCGGCCTGCCAGAACACGTTCGAGGCCTTGGCGCCGTTCGTCAGCAAGATGCGGGCGTGCGCAGCAGGGGTCGGTGCACCGGGAGTGGCAGTGATCGAACTGCCCGCCTGGAAGATGAACACCGCGTTCTGGTCGCCCTTGCCGTCCAGGGTGACATCGCCGGCAAGGACGATGGTCGAGCCTGACGTGTAGACGCCTGGAACGAAGTAGTTCAGTCCGGCCACTGCGGGGCTGCCCGTCGGAGCACCGATGCTGGTGGTCGCCAGTGTCGTGCCACCGCCCAGCGAACCTGCCGCCGGCGGGCCGGTTGGCGGGGTGATGCTGAGGTACGCCGCGCGCAACGCGTTGGTCACCTGCTGGGCGAGGGTCGTGTTCGGATACGTCGGGGTGACCACCGTGCCGTTGACGCTCGGCGAGGCACCGGCGCACAGTCCGAACGTTCCGCTGCCGCCGACGGGCACCGCGTTGCAGGTGTCCGTCGGGTTGAGGACGACGTCACCGTTGATGACTGTTGCGGCGGTATTGGCCACTCCTGCGGTCGCAGCGAGGGCGAACGAGGCCGCAGCACCGAAACTCACCCGGCTCGGCGCGGTGGCGACGAGGGGTGCGGTTCTGAATGTCCAGGTAAAGGCACACCCCGGCATGGCGGCAGCGCCCGACGGATCGAACACGACGATGTAGTCCGTCGCCGGCATCAGCGCCGCCGACGTGGTCAGTGCGGCGACTTGCCCGTTCGCGTCGTAGCCGACCGAGGCTGGCGTGTGCGGCGGCTGGCCGGTTTGTGCGAGCTTGAAGCTGTTGACGTCGATATTTGTGGCGTTGACGGTGCCACTCAGGGACGCGGTGATTCGCTTGCCGCCGTTGGCGACGCCGGTTGTGCTGGTTGCGACCGTCGGATTGCCGTTTGCCGGGTCAGTGAAGGTGACGGACACCGGACAGGTGCCGGGTGGCGGGACGACCGGCGGCGTGCCGACCGGGGCCGGGACCGGCGGAACCACCGGCGGAACGATGGCTCCAGCAGGTGCGACGAGGACAGCCTGGGTGACGTTGCTACCGAGAATCGGGTCTTGACCACCGCCGCAACCGGCGATGAGAGCGCTGAGGGACAGCGAGACCCCAAGAACTTGGGAAGGGCTTGTTTTGAACATGATGCTGCTTCATTTGTCGAACCTTGGCGGGACTCTTACGTCGGTTGCCTGGTTTCAAGACAAGAGCAGCAAAAGGAGAGGACTGGCAAGCCACAGTGCACGTGGTGACGACATCATCGTGTATGCGCCGGCGTGCGCAGCGCTACGGTCATCGCTGTTTTCGTGCTGATAGCCACATGCACGGTCCTTTTCGGCCTCAAGTTCTGACGCATCGTCCGTTCACCGAGAACCAGACCTCTTTGCCCTGCTGCAGAACGAGCCAATCTGCTCGTCAGCACGACGACTGGGATGATGACCCGTCCAGGCAGCTCGCCCTTTCGGCGCTCGCAGCTGCTCTCGCCATCTGCGTGCCCGCCTCCCGTCTAAGGCACGACCTCCCTTTAGCAGCCGCTCTTGACCGGCGGCTTGTGGCCGGGACTGTAAGTAGGCTGTGGTGGCAGGGAGCGGTCGCTCAATGTAGCGCCGGCGCGACTGACTGCTCCCGCGAACCTTCGGCGGCTCGAGTCGCCACCCATAGCTGAAGTTCAACAGGTCCATTCCAATGCCGCGAAGCGGTCATTCAGCATCGCTGGTCCTTTACGGAATCAGCTGACGGGCAACAGCTCCCGTGCCCGTTTACTGCGCCAGCAAGCGTTGCAGCAGCTCCAGGGTGGGATAGCCGTCGGCAGGCAATCCCGCACTGCGTTGATAGCCTCGGATTGCGCCGCGCGTGTTCGGCCCCATCACGCCGTCAGGTGCACCACTGTCGAAGCCGCGCTGGTTCAAGGCCGTTTGCAGCGCCGTCAATTGCTGGCGTGAGAGCGAGACCAGATCACGCGGCCATGGCGCCTGCACGCCCGGGCCGCCAGCCAGTCGCTGCGCAAGAAGGCCGACTGCCAACGCGTAGCTGGTCGAGTTGTTGTAGCGAAGGATGACCTGGAAGTTCGGCCCGGTCAGGAAGGCGGGCCCGCGCGCGCCGGCGGGGAGCAGCATCGCGCCATCGGCAAACTGCGGCAGCGGCGCACCGTCCATGGTCTTGACGCCCTCGGCGGCCCACTGCGCGCTGGACTGCCGCACCTGGGCGTCGGCGCGGCCGACGTCGAATTCCGGCGGCAACCGAACCTCGGCCCCCCAGGGCTGGTCCGCCTGCCATCCAGAGCGCGCGAGGAAGTTCGCGGTCGAGGCCAGCACGTCGGCCATGCTGCCCCAGATGTCGCGCCGGCCGTCGCCGTCGGCGTCTACCGCGTAGGCCAGAAAGCTCGACGGCAGGAACTGGGTCTGGCCCATCGCGCCGGCCCAGGAACCGATCATGTGCGCGCGGTCGATGTCGCCGCTTTGCAGGATCTTCAACGCCGCCAGCAACTGGCCGCGCGCCCAGTCCGCGCGTCGGCCCTCGAAGCCCAGCGTGGCCAGCGCGTCGATGGTCGGGATGTCGCCGTAGTTGCTGCCGTAGTTGCTCTCCATGCCCCAGATCGCGACCAGGATGGTGGCGGGTACGCCGTAGCGGGCGGCAGCGGCATCGGCTTGCTCGCGCACCTGCAGCAGCCTGTCCTGGCCGAGCCTGATGCGTTGCGGCGAGACGGCGTTGTCCAGGTAGTCCCAGACGGCGCGCGTGAACTCGGGCTGCGCACGGTCGAGTT
>JBDSAB010000207.1:0-6068 GCA_039922395.1 Caldimonas sp. | reverse complement strand
ATCAAGCCACTCAGTTCAGCGCCTGCGAGCCCGGCGGCTGGTCGCGGGCCGGCGTGAAGAGCTCGCCGACGTCGACCGGGTCGTAGCGATACTTCGCGCCGCAGAACTCGCAGCCGATCTCGACCTTGCCCTGCTCTTCGAGGATGCTGTCGATCTCGGCGCGCCCGAGCCCCTTCAGCATCGAGCCGACGCGCTCGCGCGAGCACGAGCAGGCGAAGCGCGGCCCCGAGATGCCGCTGCGCAACTCGAAGCGCACCAGCCGCTCCTCCCAGAACAGGCGGCGCAGCACCGTGTCGGCATCAAGAGTCAGCAGCTCGCTGCGGGTCAGGGTCGCGGCGAGATGGGCAATGCGGTTGTACGACTCGTTGATGCCGATCTCGTCTTCGTTGCGTGCGGTCGCGCTGCCCGGCAGGTTCGCGACGCCCGCGGTCGGCACGCGCTGGATCAGCAGGCCGGCAGCGAGCTGGTCGTCGGCGGCAAGGATCAGCCGGGTGTCGAGCTGCTCCGACTGCAGCATGTAGTGCTCGATCACCTGGCTCAGCGCGCCGAGCGGCTCCTGCCCATCGCCGTTCAGCGAGACGACACCCTGGTAGGGCTGCTGCCCCGGCATCCGCTCCTTCGGATCGAGCGTGATCGCACAGCGCCCGTGGCCGTGCGCATTGACGAGGGAAGCCAGCTCGTCGTCGGAGCCGACGGCACCCACGACCTTGGCGGTGACCCGAAACGCGAGCGTCGGCTGAACCTCGGCGACAGCCAGCTTGACCGGCCCCTCGCCGTAGATCTGCAGATTGAGCGCCCCGTTGAACTTGATGTTGGCCTGCATCAGCACCGCCGCCGCCGCCATCTCGCCGAGCAGGTTGCGAACCGGTGCCGCATACGGATCGTCGGCCGTGGCACGGCGCGCCAGCACGTCCTGCCAGCTGTCGGTCAGGCGCACCAGCATGCCGCGGACCGGCTCGCCCTCGAAGATGAATTTGTGCAGTTCGCTCACGCAGCTCCTTGAAAAAGCCCGGGTCGATCGGCGCCGGAAAGACGCGCCGGGCTCCGATAATTATCCGAGCCCCCGACAGCCCTTGCCCGAGGACGGACGATGAACGACACCGATTTCCAGGCCGCCCGCGCGGCACTCCACGAAGCGCGCCGCTCCGCCCGCTGCCTCGAGCGGGTCGAGCCGGCCTGGGTGCCGCCGGACCTCGCTCGCGCGATGGACCTGCAGCGCAGCGTCGCGGCCGACCTCGGAGCCGTCCGTGGCTGGAAGATCTCGGGCCTCACCGCGGAACAGCAGCGCGCGATGGGCATGACGACGCCGATCGCCGCGCCGCTGCTCGACCCGTGGGTGCGACCCACCGGCGACGCGACCTTCACGCTGCGCCAATTCGTGCGGCCGCGCCTCGAATGCGAGTTTGCGTTCGAGCTGAAGACCGACCTGCCGAGCCGGCGCGCCGCCTACACGCGCCCCGAGGTCGAGGCGGCGATCGGCGCCTTGCGGATCGGCGTCGAAGTCGTCGACTCGCGCCTGCCGATGGGCTCTCCGGTCCTGATGGAACTCGCCGACGACCTGAACAACGGCGCCTATGTGCTGGGCACGGCCAACCCGGCGTGGCAGAACATCCGCTACGCCGACCAGCCGATCTCGCTGCGCTGGAACGACGGCAAGAAGACGACCGAGATCGCGACCGGCGACGGCCGCCCGATCCTCGACGGCGATCCGGTCGCAGCGGTCGTGCTGCTCGCCAACCTCGCCGCGCTGGCGCCCCGCGGGCTGTGCGCCGGCGACGTGGTCACGACCGGCAGCTGCACCGGTGCAATCGCAATCCCGGGGGCCGGCGAGTTCGAAGCCGACTTCGGCACGCTCGGCAGCGTGCGCCTGCGCGTCAGCTGATCCGCACGAAGCCGGCGGCAAAGCGGCGCGCGTTCTCGACGTAATGCGCGGCGATCTTCTCGATCTCCGCGATCTGTTCGTCGGTCAGCGCACGGACGACCCGGGCCGGCCGGCCGACGATCAGCGAGCCGTCCGGAAACGACTTGCCCTCGGTGACCAGCGAACCCGCGCCGACCAGGCAATGCCGGCCGATCCGGGCGCCGTTCAGCACGACCGACTGGATGCCGATCAGCGAGCCGTCGCCGATCGTGCAGCCGTGCAGCATCACCTGGTGGCCGACCGTCACGCGCTCGCCGAGCGTGGTCGGGAAGCCGAAATCGGAGTGGACGATGCTGCCGTCCTGCACGTTCGAAGCGCGCCCGATCGTCATCTGTTCGGTGTCGCCGCGCAGCACCGCGCCGAACCAGATGTTCGCGTCGTCGTGCAGTTCGACGCGACCCATCACCTGCGCGCTGTCGGCGACCCAGGCGGTCGGCGCGATGCGCGGCGTGTCGTTGTCGATCCGGTAAATGGCCATCGCGGAAAGCGGTGAGAAAGGTTCGATCATTCTAGGTTCGCGAGGTGCAGCGGGCGCGCGAGCGGTGACCGCGAGCCGCACCAAGAGTGCGGTGCGTGCCGCAGCACGAGCGCGGCGCCCACCTGCCCACCGCTCGGCGAAAATCGGCGCTGATGAACTCCACGTTGCGCGACCTCGCGCTAGCCCTGCTGCTGGAGCGCGACCCCGATCGCAAGGCAGCTGGGGCGCTCGCGCTCGACCCCGACCTGCCGGTCGATCCCGCCCAAGTGATCGCCGAGCCACCCGGCATCCCCGGACGGCCGGCACGCCCACTCGTCGTGCCGCATGCGCAGATCCGCCAGCGCAGCGTCGGCACCGTCGAAGGCCGCGCCGCACTGGTTCATGCGATCGCGCACATCGAGCTGAATGCGATCGACCTGGCGCTCGATGCGGTGTGGCGCTTCGACGGCCTGCCCGAAGCCTTCTACCGCGACTGGGCCGGCGTCGCGCGCGAGGAAGCGCTGCACTTCACGCTGCTGCGCGACCACCTGCGCGGGCTCGGCTTCGCGTATGGCGACTTCCTCGCGCATGCGGCGTTGTGGGAAATGGCCGAACGCACGCGCGGCGATGTGCTGGCGCGCATCGCGCTGGTGCCGCGCACGCTCGAGGCGCGCGGGCTCGACGCCTCGCCGGCCGTCAAGGCCAAGCTCCTCGGCGCGGGCGACACGGCCGGCGCCGCGATCATCGACCGCATCCTGCACGACGAGATCGGCCACGTCGCGATCGGCAACCGCTGGTTTCGCTGGCTCTGCGACGCGCGTGGCCTCGATCCGGTCGAAACGTATGCGGAGCTGGCAGCGCGCCATGCAGCACCCCGGCCCCGCGGACCCTTCAACGTCGAGGCGCGCCGTGCCGCCGGCTTCTCCGAGGCCGAGCTGGCCCGACTCGGCTGAGCCGGCGCGACCGGCTCTTGCGCCGCGCCGTTTTCTTCACCGAGAATCGCCGGTTTTCGCGCTCGATCGAAGCAAGCCGACAAAGTCGATCGGCGCTGTACAACCGGCACGGATTTTGGGAGGCCCATGAAACACTGGATCAAGATTTCGGCCATCGCGTTGGCCGCGGTCGCCGTGCTGGCCGGCGGCGCGTTCGCGACCGCGCTGCAGCTCGGTGATCGCAAGATGCACCGGCGCATCGCCGTCAATCCGCCCGCGGTCGCGGCTGCCAGCGACGCCACGAGCATCGAGCGCGGCCGCTATCTGTTCATGTCGCGCGGCTGCAGCGAATGCCACGGCGCGACCGGCACCGGCAAGGACGTCGTCAACGAGCCCGGCGGCCTGCTGATCCACGCGCCGAACATCACACCGGCGCCGGGCAGCGTGGTGACGGCGTACCAGGCAGTCGACTGGGTCCGCTCGATCCGGCACGGCGTGAAGCCGAACGGCGAACCGATCCTGGTGATGCCGAGCGAGGACTACAACCGGCTGACCGACACCGACCTCGCGGCACTGATCGGCTTCGTGCGCCAATTGCCGGCTGCCGAGGGCGCCGGCGCGACGATCCGGTTCCCACCGATGGTGAAGGCGCTGTACGGGTTCGGCGCCATTCCGGACGCGGCGCAGAAGATCGACCACACGTTGCCGCCGTCGCAGCCGATCGCCGAAGGCGTCACGCCGGAACACGGTGCGTACGTCGCGAACGCGTGCATCGGCTGCCACGGCGCTGCGCTGTCGGGCGGCAAGATTCCGGGCACGCCGCCGGATTGGCCGCCAGCCGCGAACCTGACGCCGGCACCCGACGGGGCGATGGCACGCTATCCGACCGCCGAGGCCTTTGCGACCATGCTGCGCACCGGCAAGCGCCCGGACGGCAGCGCGGTCAGTAGCGTGATGCCGTTCCCCGCGCTGCAGGCGATGAACGACACCGACGTGAAGGCGATGTACCTGCACCTGAAGCGCCTGCCGGCCGTGCCGACCGGCGAAAAGCGCTAGCGACGGTCGCTTCGCGCGGTCAGGACGCGGTCAGCGGCACGAACGCGAGCCGGCGCTCGCGCACCGCTGCGACATCGAGGTCCGGCCAGCGCGCAACCAGCAGATCGATGACCTCGCCTTCGAGCGTGTGCAGTTCGCTGAACGCAGCGCTCGATTCGGCACGCAGCAGGCGCTCGATGCGCATCGCGAAGTCGGCCGGCACCTGTTCGAGCTTGGCGAGGAAGCGCGTCATCCGCTTGAACTGGAAGGTCGTGAAGTAGAGACCGTTGAGGCCGGCGAGCGCACCGATCAGCCGGTAGCAGGCCGCGACCTGCAGTTCGCGGCACCACAGCGTCGCATCGCGATGGAGCAGCTGCGACATCGCCCGCCATGGCGTCACGCGGCCGATGAAATGGGCGGCCATCGCCCGGCCCAAGAGTGGCGGGAAAACCGCGAGTCGCCGTTGCAACGCCTCGAGCCGATCCGCGCCGATCAGCGGCTCGGCCTTCAGCAGCCCTTCAGCCAGCTTGTGCTGCGGCGTGTCGGGATCGTGGTCGACGAGAACCTGATCGACCTCGCGGTGCAAAGTCGCGAGATCGTTGTAGCCGATCTGGACCTCGACGCCTTCGAGGCGGAACGCCACCACCAGGCCGCCTTCGGCAAGCGAGCCGGCCTGCAAGAACCACGGCAGGCCGCCGGCCTTCGCGCAGGCCGCCCGCAGCCCGGCTTCGGAAGGCAGCGTCTCGAAGACGACGCTCATGTCGACGTCGGACAGCGCATCGGCAATGTCCTCGACGACCGAGCCGGACAGCAGCGACAGCACGACGGGCTCGGGCAAGCCGACGTGCGCCTGCGCGACCCGGCGCGCCAGCGTACGCAGGCGGTCGGACGCGCTGGTGGCGGTCGCGGACCCTGCTCCATCAGTCATCGGGACCTCCCGTTGCATCAACCACTCGTCGGCGTCGATCCCTTGCCGCAACGGATCGTCGGCAGCAGCCGGCGCGAAACCGAGGCGCTCGAGCAGCTTTAGCGAGCGCACATTGCGCTGCTTCAGCACCGCGGTCAGGCGACGTGCGCCGTGCTGCGCGACCAGTTCGGCCACCATCGCCTCGACCGCCCGCCGCGCCAGCCCGCGACCCCACCAGTTGCTGCCGAGCTCGTAGGCGATGGCGGCGCGCCGGTCCGGGTAGACGGTGGCCTGCACATAGCCGATCGGCTCGCCGGCCGGCAGGCGAACGACCCAGTTCAGCCACTGCTCGCGGCCGTCGGGTGAGCACCGGGACTCGAGCGCCGCATAGCGTCGCCGCAAGGCCTCGAGCGACGCCGGCGGCTCGTTCTCGTACTCGTAGATCGCCGGATCGCCGAGCACCGCGAACATCTCGGCCGCGTGCCGCTCGGCTTGCGGCTCGAGCGTCAGCACAGCGGTCTCGACGGTGCGCATGCGGCTGCGGAAGCGATGCCCGATCGGTCGAACGCGCGAGCGCCGTCAGCTCGACGGCACGGGCCCGGGCAGCGCCTCGTCGCGGCCCTTCTCCATCGACACGACGGCGTGCACCACCCGCTGCGGATACGGAATCTCGATGCCCTGCGCGTTCAGCACCGCGAGGATCGCGAGATTGACTTCGGACTTGACGTTGCCCTGGCCGTTCTCGGGATCGCGGATCCAGAAGCTCACCGTGAGGTCCATGCCGTCGGCGGCAAAGCTGCTGAGCATCACGTTCGG
>JBDSAB010000206.1:0-20753 GCA_039922395.1 Caldimonas sp. | reverse complement strand
CGACGCTAGAATTCGCGCCGATGCGGGTGTAGTTCAATGGTAGAACGGCAGCTTCCCAAGCTTCATACGAGGGTTCGATTCCCTTCACCCGCTCCAGGTTGACGACCTGAGAACCCGCGATCTCTTCGCTGCCCTGCGGTCATTGCGTGCCCAAGGCCCGCCCACGGGGTCAAGCCATCTTCAGGGCCGTGTGCGCAGGTAGTCGAGCCTTTCCTCGACAACCCAGGGCCCGCCGGCTGTGGCCGTTTCCGTCACCGTGCTGAAGCGGCCCTCTGCAGCCTCCTCGAACGTGAAGCGAACCTGAACCTTGTCGGCTCCGGTGCCACGCTCCGAGCGGAAGACAAACCCCTTGCCCGTTCGCTGGCCTCGCTCGGTGATGACACGTCCGCTGGCGCCGAAGGTATGCGCCAGGTACTCGCCGCTCGTCGGGTCGTAGCTGTAGGTGCCCAACGACTCTCGAGTGCCACTGGCGGTTTGCCAACGCGTGCTGCAAATGATGTGACGACGACCCCCGGCAAGCCATGAACATGTCTCGCGATGGCCTTCATGCTTGTTGTCCAGAGCGGTCCAGGTCCCCTCATACACGGCAAGCGCTTCATGCGGTTCCGAACGTTCAGGAGGCGAAGGCAACGCGGCAGGCTGCGAATTGGCCCAGCCGCTGACCGAGACGAGCCCAGCGGCAAGCGCGAAACGGAGGTTCACGGTAGACACGGAGGTCGACATGGCGGTTGGGTGCTGAGGCAAAGGGTGCATGCAGGCCAGATTAGAGGGCCCGTTCAGGTGACACTGGGATCTTGAATACAGACGAATGTATGAGAAGGGTCGGGCCGTTTCACAGGCGTGCACGCAAGAACAGGTCCGATCCGCCTCGCTTTCTTAAGATCGCGATAGCCAGCACACGAAAGGCTCCCTTGCACACAAGCACGCGTTGGATGCGGGTCCTGATGGCGGGCGCGGCGTTCCTTGCGGCTCAGGCGCTGGCGCAGCCCCGGTTCGACTTTGACGCCACGCCGGGCCAGTTGGCGAAGGACGTGGTCCCGTCGGAATACCGGCTGGCATTGGACCTCGATCCCGCCAAGGAAGCGTTCACCGGCGTCGTCGAGATTGCGCTCAAGGTTCGGCGTCCGACCGAGAGCATCGTGCTCAACGCCTCAAAGCTGACCGCGAGTGAGATTTCACTGATCGGCCCGGGTAGCGCACGCTCCATGACGGCGACCGATGACAACACCAAGCGTCAGTGGCGCATCGGCGACGACCGGACCATCGAAGTCGGCGAATACAGATTGCGGATCACGTACAGCGGCACTGTCCAAAAGGCCGGAGAAGGCCTGTTCATGGTCCCCTACATGGTCGACGGCAGCCCGGCACGGATGCTCGCGACCCAACTGGAGCCCATCTCTGCGCGTACGGTGTTCCCCGGGTTCGACGAGCCGTCATTCCGCGCCGTCTTCGCCATCACGATCACTGCACCGACGGCGTACGAGGTCGTCTCCAACATGCCCGTCAAGACGAGCGAGCCGCAGGGCAACACGACTCGCTGGCAATTTGCGCCGACGCCGCCGATGCCGACTTATCTCTTCGCCGTCTCGGTGGGGCAGTTCGACGCGCTCGAAGACAGCGTCGACGGCATCCCGCTGCGCATCCTGACAGCGAAGGGAAAGAAGGAGGAGGCGCTCTACGCAATGGAGGTCACCAAGAAGGTGCTGACCTACTACCGCGAATATTTCGGCGTTCCTTTCGAGCTTCCCAAGCTCGATCAAATCGCAGTACCCGGCGTTCGAGAAGGCGCGATGGAGGACTGGGGCTTCATCTCCTACAACGAATCCAACCTGCTCTACAACCCCGCCAACAGCTCGATCGACACCAAGCAGGGTGTCTTCGAGTTGGTCGCACACGAGATTGCGCACCAGTGGTTCGGCGACCTGGTGACGGCGGCATCCTGGGACGAAATCTGGCTCAACGAAGCGTTCGCGACCTGGATCGGGGGCAAGGCCACTACACGGTTCAACCCCGCTTGGGAGATTCCGCTCAACCAGGTGCTTTGGCGCCAGCGCGTGATGAGCGGCGACGCCGGGCCGGCGACGCGCGCCATCCGGTCGGGCCCCGTTTACGAGACTGCCGTATTCGATGTGTTCGACGCGGTCACTTACACCAAGGGCGGCGCGGTCCTCGAGATGATCGAGAACCACGTCGGCCGCGAAGCCTTCCGGCGTGGGCTCGCTGCCTATTTCCGCGGACAAAGGCTGTCCAGCGCCACCGCCGGCGATCTCTGGCACTACCTGTCACAGGCGTCAGGGACAGACGTCGCCGCCGTCGCGCGAAGCTGGACCGACCAAAAGGGCTACCCGCTGCTGCAAGCGCGCGTGACCTGCTCGAGGGGCGGGCAGACGCTGAAGCTCGAGCAACAGCGGTTCAGCGTCGACGGCCGCGAAGACAAGACGAGCCGATGGCAAGTGCCGTTCGCGGTGTCGGCCGGCAGCGCGGCGTCGAGGGGCCTGCTGCTCAGCGAGCGCAGTCAGCCATTCGCCATCGGGCCGTGTACAGACTCACCGTTGCTCGTCGACTCGTCCGCCGGCTTCTTTCGTGTCCAGTATTCGCCGGAGCACCTGCACCGGCTGGCCAAAACATTTTCGAAGCTCCCGCCGTCGGCACGCCTCGCGCTGCTGACGGACACGTACGCGCTGGGACAGGCAGGACGCATTCCTCTCACCGAATATTTCGCGCTCCTGGACCATCTTCACCCCGCACGCGATGCAGCGACACTGGTCCTGTACATGCAGGTCGAGTCTGCGCTATCCAACCTGCATGCCGCCGTGTACGGCTCACCCGCGCAGCGGGCGCTCGAGGCCTATGCGCAACGCAAGCTCGCACCGATGCTGGGCCGTCTCACCTGGACCGTGACAAGCGGCGAAAGCGCTGTCGAGCAGAGCCTGCGCAACAAGCTGATCGAGGCGCTGGGCAAGTTCGGCGACCTCGAAACGCTGCGCAGGTCGAAAGCGCTGTACGCGGTCGAGCGCAGCGGTGGTGCCGCACTCGACCCATCGTTGCGGCCCGGCATCCTGGCGAATGTCGGGCGCAGCGCGGACGCGGGGGTCTATTCCGATCTCATCAACCGTTTGGCAGCGGCGACCCGCGTTGAGGACGGATGGTTGTACGCCACTGCGCTGTCCCGCGTCGAGGACCCCGCGCTCGCACGGCAGTTCCTGGAAGTCATGCTCGGGGACACGGTGCCGTCACAGATCGCGTCGTGGCTGCCGGGCATGGTTGCCGGCAACTTGAAGAACAGGGAAATGGCCTATGACTTTGTGCTCGGGAATTTCCAAGTGTTGGCTGGCAAGCACTCCGAATACACGCGGCCGTTTCTGCTGTCCGGAGCAGCGTCGGGATTCAATGACGCGACCCGGGCGACGGCCTTGATCGCCGACCAGAAGCGGCTGCTGGGCGATGCGGGCGAGAAGGCGGCGACAGAAGCGGCTGCCGCCATCGAACTCAAAAGCCGCATCCGGGTGCGAGAGAGCGCGTCGCTCGCGACAAGCCTTTCCCGCGCAACGGCTGGGAAGCGCTGAAGGAGTCCTGAGTTTCCGCACCGGCGACGGGATTCGTGTGGGACAACTCGAAGCTATGCGCCATTGCGGCCCCATTTCTGCAACCTTGCGCCTTCCGCATCGCCAGGTGACTGCATAGGCTTGCATCGATCGATCCCTTCGGGTCGCATCGGAGCAGGCAATGAAACTTCTTTCCCACCCCCCTTCCGGCAGGGCACTCGCCAAGTCAGCGTTGGCCATCGCGCTGATGCTTGCCGGTGGTCTGGCCGCCTGCGGCGGCAATGACGACGACAGCGACCGGGTCGTGCGCGTGACGTCGAGTTCGCCCAACGTGGTGTCGTACTGGAACGATGTGGCCAACCGAACGCTGAACGCGACCGCCACGATCAACATCACAGCCGAGGAGCAACGGCCCTCGTACCACGTGGACCTCGCCGCCGTGCACATCGCGATCTACGACGCGATCAGCGCGATCGACGGGCGGTATGTGCCGTTCGCCGTAACACCGACTGCGCCCGCGAGCGGCGCCTCGCTCGACGCTGCCGCAAGCGCCGCCGCGTACGGCGTGCTGCGGGCGCTCTACCCGAATCGCACGGCCCAGTACCAGACGGCGTACGACGACGCGCTCGGGGCGATTGCCGATGGAACGGCAAAAGCCCGCGGCATCGCGCTGGGCACCGAGGTCGCGGCCGCGGTGGTCGCGATGCGCGCCAACGACGGGCGCGCCGTGGTGCTGGCGCCGTACGTGTCGAGCAGTGCGCCGGGCAAGTTCCGCAGCGCCAATCCGACGCCGTTCAACCGTTACGTGCCTTACATGAAGCCGCTGTCGCTGACGCGTGTCGATCAGTTCCGGCCGGTGCCGCCTCCGGATCTCACGAGCGCGGAGTACGCGTCGTCGTTCAACGAGAGCAAGGCCGGCGGTGGGGCCACGAGTACGCTGCGAACCCCGGCGCAGCTCGAGACCGCGCTTTTCCACACGGAGGTACCAGCGATCTTCGTGACGCGCAATCTGGGTCGCTTCGCCGCCAGCACCACCGACGCTGCCGAGGCGGCCAGGCTGATGGCGTTCCTGTACGTGGCGCACGGAGACGCGATCACCGCCTGTTTCGAGGCGAAGTACTTCTACGAAACGTGGCGGCCACTCAGCGCCATTCCGTTGGCCGACAGCGACGGCAACGCCGCCACGATCAGCGATCCGGCATGGACGCCGGTGACGCCGACGCCGAACCATCCCGAGTACCCAGCGGCTCATTCGTGCACCTTCGGCGCGCTCGGCGAGACGCTGCGCCGCTACTACGGGACGACCCACGTCGTCTTCGATTTCGACAGCAACGCCACGCACACGACGCGCACCTACGAAGCGACCGACGCGCTCAACCAGGAGAGTGAGATCGCGCGCATCTACGGCGGCATGCATTTCCGCCATTCGACGACCGCCGGCGTGCACCTCGGTGAGCAGGTCGCCGGCTGGGTGGCCGATCATCACTTCGGGCGCCGGCAGTGAGCGACCGGCACGTGCGATGCGAGCCGGTATGAACACACCCGGTTCGCCCGGTGAAGATCAGAAGGCGGCGACGCGTGCTGGATGGGACGCGGCCGCATCAGGTTGGGATGCCCATGGTGATGTCATCCACAAGTGGCTGCGTCGCCCGACCGAAGCGATGCTTTCCATGGCAGGGGTCGCTCGAGGTGCGCGCGTGCTGGACGTTGCGGCCGGCGCGGGCGACCAGACCCTCACGATTGCCGAGCACGTCGGTCGCTCCGGCTACGTGCTCGCCACCGATCTCTCGGCGGCCATCCTCGAGCGGGCCAGCGCCAACGCCGCACGCGCTGGCCATGTCAACGTGGAAACGCGGGTCGCAGACGGCGAGTCGCTCGGTGTGCCAGAAGCGTCCTTCGATGCCGCGATCTGCCGCCTGGGCCTGATGTTCTTCGCCGACCCGCTGGCCGGACTTGCCGAGATGCGACGCGCGCTCCGGCCTGGCGGCGGGCTCTGCACGATGGTGTTCGCCGGTCCGGACACCAACCCCTGTCTGACGATCCTCATGTGCAGCGCTCGCCGACATGCCGGTCTGCCGCCGGCCGATCCGTTCAAGCCGGGCAGCCTCATGAGTCTGGGCCGGCGTGGCCGGATGGACGAACTGTTCCGCCGGGCCGGGTTTTGCGATGTCGCCACGACGGCCGTCGACGCCGTGTTCCACCTGCCGTCGGTCGACGCCTACCTCGACTTCGTTCGCCAGTCGGCGGCACCGGTGATCGAGGTTCTGGCTGGCCTCGGCCCCTCCGCCAGGGCAGCCGCTTGGGACGACATCCGCGAACGGCTGCGTGTATTCGAGACGTCCGGCGGTTGGGCTGGACCGAACGAGCTGTTGCTTACGGCTGGCCGCCGCCGGGACAAGCCGGATGTCCGACCTGGTGGGACGTTGAAGCGTGAACTACTCCGGGGACGGTGGTGACCATCCGCCGTAGTTTTAGCGGTCTTGCCGTAAGCGCCAGCGCCCAACTTCTGCTGGCGTTGCCCGGACGGAAACTGTTTGAGGGTCGCTACGCTGGATCGAACCTCTCGGTTGGCGGACGGATGTCACGAAGCCATCGCAACAGTGGCGTCTACCGCATTCCCACGGATCGCAACGCTGAGAGCAGCCGCTCCAGCCCGGCGTCGAAGGTCGCACTGCCGCCGGCGGGCAGGCGCCGCGCGATCTGCTCCGGCCCGAATGCAGGGTGTCGGTCGAAGTGCTTGTTCCAAATCGTGCGCGCGGCGGTGGACTGCCCAAGCCGCTGCAACGCCGCGGCATGGATCGGTGGCCACGACAGCCCGGGGTGGCTGTCGGCAGCGGTCTGTGCCCATTCGTGAGCAAGCTCGTACCGTTCCGCAAAGAAGTGCGCAGCCGCGAGCCGATACTGCCAGTCGGCGCGCAGCGGGTCACGCGGGCTGAGTCGCAGCGCCTGCAGCAAGTCCTCGACGGCCAGGTCGAACTCGCCCGTCAGGAGCAGCGCCAACCCGCGCGACGCGAACGCGCCGGGATGGGCTGCGAAGGCGATCCAGCTCGTGTCGATCCGGATCATGGCCGCCCAGTCGCGGCGCAGGAACGACTGAATCACCCGTGCCTGGTAGAGGTAGTGCCCCTCAGGCTCGAGCCGCTCGAGCTGCGCCGTGGCTTCGTCGATGCGGCGCAGAGCCGCGGCGCGGTCGGGCAGCCAATCGTTGAGTACCCCGTGCAGGTTCATGAACGTGAGCCCGCCCCAGCCACGCACCGAATCCGAGTCGAGCGCGACTGCGCGTTCGAGCAGCTTCAGCGCCTCGACCAGGTTCTCGGCATGGACACCCCGGAACCACTTCGCCGCGGCTTGCATCGCCAAGTCGTCCGCGCTGATCGCCAGAGCTGACAGGGTGGCATGGCGTGCCACCTCCGAGCGAACCAGTTGAGGCTGCAGTGCCCGCACGATCTGGCCGGCGAACTCGGCCATCGCCTGCGGCAGCCGTGCCCGCTCGACCAAGAACGACTCGGCCCAGCCTTGCACGCCGCTTTCGCCGTCGACCAGCGCAAGATTCAGCCGGATCCGCTCGCCTTCGAGGCGCATGCTGCCGCGCACCAGATGGCGCACGCGCAAGTCGCGCGCGACCTGGCGCGGGTCGACCGGACGATCCTTGTAGGTCGCGGTGGTGTCCCGCGCAATGACGACAACGCCGTACAAGCGTGCCATCTCGGTCACGAGATCGCCGTGCAAGGCGTCGGCCAGCCATTCGTTCGTCTCGATGTCGCCCTCGATCGCCAGCGGCATGACCGCGATCGACAGCGCCGGCGCTTCCGCCACGGCGTGGGCCGGATCGGCGAGCAGCAGGTAGCCACGCCGCGCGACGTTGCGCACCAGTCGATGCTCCGAATCACCGAGGGCACGGCGAACGTCCGCGATCGCCTGCGTCAGCGATCCCTCGCCGACGATCACGTCAGGCCACACCGCACGCATCAGGTCGTCCTTCGACACGACTTGGCCGGCACGGCGGCCGAGGGTCAGCAGCACCTGCAGCGCCTGCCGGCGCAGGGCAGCGAGATGCCCGTCCGAATCCCGGAGCTCGCCCTCATGGAGATCGAGCACGCGGGTGCCGAGCTGCAGCCGGTCGATCGCACCGGGCCGCGTTGATGCCGGGTCGCTCATCGCCGAGTCGCTTCTTGATCGAGAGATGAGAGTTTCATGAGGACTCGCGCCGCATACCGGCCTACCGTGGATGCCACTCCGCCGCAAGGCCAGTTTCGGGCGGGTGCTTCAACGGCGTCAACACCAATCACCTCAAAGGAGCTGTCATGTCCAGATCTTCCATCGCGGTGGCTTGCTGGCGCCTTGCTGTAGCCGGGAGCGTAGCCCTGGCCGCGGCCTCTGGCGTGTCAGCTCAACGCGTGCACGACCAGGGCCACGCAGTCAGTGCACCCATCGATCTGAAATGGATGGATCTTCCGTCCTTGCCACCGGGCGCGAAGATTGCGGTTCTCGAAGGTCCGATGAACGACGCCGTGCCGTTCACGGCGCGCCTGCGGCTGCCGGCGAACTACCGCATCCCGGGGCACTGGCACCCCGCGGTCGAGCGCGTCACCGTCCTGTCGGGAACGTTCTACATGGGCACCGGCGAGGTTCTCGAGACCAGCAAGGGCGTGGCCGTTCCGACCGGTGGCTTCACTGTCATGCCGGCTCGGACACCGCACTTTGCCTTCACATTGGCCGAGCCCGCCGAGATCCAGTTGCACAGCACAGGGCCCTGGGGCATCACATACGCCAACGCGGCGGACGATCCCCGCAAGAAGCCCTAGTGGGAGGCACACGATGATCGCAGGCGCGAGGTATGGACACACGAATCTGATTGCGAAGGAGTGGCGCGCACTGGCGCGGTTTTACGAGGAGCAGTTCGGCTGCACGCCGGTACCGCCGGAACGCGACTTCAAGGGGCCGGACCTGGAGCGCGGGACGGGGATCCCGGGCGCAGAACTGCGCGGCGTGCACCTTCGACTGCCGGGTCACGGCGCCGAGGGTCCGACGCTCGAAATTTTTTCCTACAACCGGCTTGAAGAAAAGCCGTCCCCGGCAGTCAACAGGCCGGGATTCGGACACATCGCATTCGCGGTCGACGATGTGCCGGCTGCGCGAGAGGCGGTACTTGTCGCTGGAGGGCAGCCCGTGGGAGAAATTGTCACGCTCACAAACGCGGCAGGAGCGAAGCTGACGTGGGTCTATGTGACTGATCCCGAGGGAAACATACTGGAGCTTCAATCGCGACCTCAGTTGCGAGAGCTTTAGTTGCTTGAGTGAGCGGGATCGAACAGCAGGTGCGCCAATCTCGAAGCCATGGACTTTCCGTCGCGCACGCTCAGTAGCGATCTCTCTCTCGCTTGGCTCGATCCGTGCGTATGCACGGCGTCATGCACTCATCGATCGCGCCATGAACGAACCAACCCCTGCCAGATCCAGCACTCCCGATGTGCGCCTGGTCGTGCGCGCGTCACTTCGGTGCGCCGCGCACTCCTCGGCCAACCGTCGGCGCGCTCAGTTGCTCGTTTGCAGATGGGTCAATGCGAAGTGGCCGCGGCTGGCCATGTCTGCGGTCGATATGGACCGCAAGTCGGAGTCCTCGGCGCCGGGGCAGGCGTTGTCCGTGGTCGGCGAGGCTGGAAGTGCGAGTTGGACTGTGTCGATCGCCAGCACCGATCCGAAGTCAGGCCGCGCCTGGATGACCTCCGTCAAGGTGGCGGACGCAGGCGATGCGGACGTCATGGACATCCAGACGTCCTGCACCGACAGGCCGGACGTACCGCTCGTGGTGGCGCCGCCGAGCGTGCTGAGGCTGTTGGTTCGTAACCTGGACCTTGATGACGGAGGCGTCCCGATCATCGGCGAAGCACGCGCGGTGGACGACCGCGAACAGGCCCGGGGATTCTGCGAGCACGTGCGTTCAAGCACCCGGACCTTGCCGATCATCGCGCTCGCGTCGAAGCCCGATTCCAACTACTACGGCGTCGATCCGGCCCATCTGGCGGAGGCTCTGAGTGGCCTCGCGCACGTCGCGTGCGTTGGTTCTCCGGTCTTGGCTGAGGTCGCGAAACTGCTGGACCCCGGTATCGCGCCGGTCGCGGGTGCGGCGCAGATCTACGAGCCGCCTTTCAATGCGCTGACTCCCACGGACCGCCACTCATTGGTCAGGCAGTCGCGCCGCGCCGGCACGGGATCGATCGACGGTGGCCATCTGAAGCGCATGCTGATTCAGCGCGCGTGCGCGATGAGCGCAGGGGCGTCGAAAGGCGGGCTTTGCGCACCACCCGGTCAAGCCGAACGAAGGAACGTCGTCTAGGGCACCGCAATGCGATGCTGCCGCGCGCCCACCAGGTGATTTAATGGACGCGCCCCGGGCGGCCGGGGCACCTCGTCATGAAGCCCGGCACGGGCTTGTCGAGGGCCATAACACCTTGATCGAGCAGCGCTTCCACGGCAGATGATCTCCATAGTTTCCGCCGTCATGCGCGAACGATTGCGGCGCTTCATGCGCATCGTGCTCATGGCCGCGGTCATCGGTGTGGGCGTTGGTGCGATCTATGGCGCCGCGATTGCCGGACCGGGCGCCCGCTCCCTGTTCGTTTCCCTGCTGATCTCGATACCGATCGGCGTCATTGCCGCCGTGCTCACCGCTTCATGCATCGCCGGCATCGAGATCTTGCTGCTGCCCCGCGCTTCCATGCGATGGCTCGACGCGCTTCCGTTCGCGACGGTGTTCATCCTGAAGACGCTTGTCTATGGAGCGATCGCAGGGGCTGTTATGGCCGGCCAGCCGGGACAGCGCCTGTTCGGCGTCGTCAGCGTCTACAACGCGCGCACGGGGCTGATTGGCGTCTCCCTCTCGCTCGTGGCCGTTGCCGTCCTGGTCATGATGTTCCAGGCCGCGGGCCTCGTCGGCTACCGCACGTTCATGGCGCTTCTGTTTGGAAAGTATCGCCAGCCCCACACCGAGCGACGCTTCTTCCTCTTCGTCGACGTGGTGGGCTCGACCGCGATCGCCGAGCGGGTCGGGGCGCTCGAGGCACATCGCTTCCTCGCGGCGGTGTTCGCCACGGTCGCCGAGCCGATCGAGATGTGCCGCGGCGAAATCCATCAGTACGTCGGCGACGAGATCGTGATCACCTGGGTCGAGCCGGACGGCGTCGTCGATGCGCGCGCGTTGCGCTGCCTCTTTGCGATGCGCGCGGCGCTTGCTGCGGACGCGAGCCGGTTCGTCCAACGCTTCGGCGTGCAAGCGGACCTGCGCGCGGCACTGCATCTGGGCGACGTCGTCACCGGCGAGGTCGGCCAGGTGCGCCGTGCGATCGTCTTCCATGGCGACGTCATGAACACGACCGGGCGGCTCGAGCAGGCGACTCGCGAAGCCGGATGCCTCTTCATCGCTTCTGCGGAAGCGCTCGCGCCACTGGTTCTGCCACCCGAGATCAGCGTCCACGACCTTGGCGCGCTGGCACTGCGCGGGCGAGTCGAGGCCATCCATGCGTTCTGCATCGAGCATTCGGGCTGGAGCGCAGTGAGGAGCGGATGAGTGCCGTGCGACGGAACATTCAGCAATCTGCAAGGGGCGGGGTGTTTCGGCGGCCAGGCTGTCTGCGTCATTGCCGAACTCCGTCACTGGCCCAACGTTGTTGCAGTCTCGCGGGCGAGGGCGGCAAAGACCTCGGCCATCGGGCTGAGTGGCCTGTTCTTCAATGCGATCAAGGCAATCGGTCGGTCAGTTGTCGGCAGATCGATCGGCAGACTCTTGAGCACCTCCGGCTTGGACTGCAGCTGAACGACGACGCGTGGAACCATCGAGATGTAGCCTCCGGTCGCCAGCAGGGCTGCGCGCACGGGCAGTGTCGAGGTGACGACCGTTCTGGGTACGCCGAGGCCGTTCGCACGAAACGCCTCGTAGACCACTTTGCCGTACGGCGCGTCGGGCGGCGGTAGCACCCACGGCTCGTCCATCAGATCCACGAGGGACAAGCGGCGCCGCCGCGCCCATGGAGTGCGCGATCCCACGGCCACCACGTGCGGATCTCGAAGCAGGGTCTCGGCACGCATGGTCGAGGCGTCGATGGGTTCGACCATGTGTGCCAAGAGCAGATCCACCTCTCGGTCGGCCAGCGCCCGATAGGCCGTGGTGGTGTCGGTCGCGAGCACCTCGAACGACATTCGCGGGTAGCGTCTGGATAGTCGATCGATGACGCTGGTGACGAAGCTCACCGCGACCGCAATCGATGCGCCGATGCGCAGTTGACCCGTCGTGGGATCGGACAGGAACTGGATGTCCTTGACGCCTTGAGCCAGCTCGTCGAAGACGACCAGCCCTCGTTTGACGAGCGCACGGCCGTACGAAGTCGGCTCGACGCCTTTGGAACTGCGCTCCAGCAGGGCGACACCCAATGCCGCTTCAAGATCGGACATCGATCTCGAAACCGCGGGTTGCGAAGTCGCCAGTCGTTTGGCGGCCTTTCCCATGCTGCCGGCTTGCACCACCGACATGAGCACGCGCAAGTCGTGAAGGCTGATGCGACGTTCCAAACGCTCGATGTCGGTCATGCACCGCCCCATATCCGAGGCGATATGGCCTCATCCGACAATAGCACTATGGATCAGGCACGCAATCACATAAGGTGCCGCGATCGAACGCTGCCATCCAAGGATTGATCATGCTCGGACACCTTCCCCATGCCATGGCGGCGGTCGGTCTCGTGCTGGCGTTGTCGGTCCCGGGCTCGGCAGCGGGTCAAGCCTGGCCGAACCGCCCGGTGACCATGGTGATTCCGTTCGGAGCGGGCAGCGGCGTGGATGTCCTGGGGCGTGTTCTGGCGCAGCCCTTGTCGGAAATTCTGGGACAGCAGGTGCTGGTGGAAAACGTGGCCGGAGCGGGCGGCATGACCGGCACCGCACGGGTCGCGAAGGCAGTCGCCGATGGTTCGGTCTTCGTGCTGGGAAATGTCGGAACGCACGCTCTGAACCCGACGCTCTATCGCAAGCCGCTTTACAACGTCGTGGATGATTTTGCTCCGGTGGTGCTGATCGGCGATACGCCGCAGGTCTTGATCGCGCGTGCCGATCTGCCGGTGAACAACCTGCCGGAATTTGTGACCTACCTGAAGGCAAACCAAGCAAGGATGCAGTACGGATCACCCGGCATTGGATCGGCCGCTCCTCTCGGATGCGTGCTGCTGAATTCCGCAGTACAGGTCGAAGTCACGCACGTTCCCTACCGCAGCGGAGGCGCTGCGATGCAGGACTTGATGGCGGGCAGGCTGGACTACCAGTGCCCGTTGCTCGCCATCGCGCTACCGCAGATCGAGAGCAAGAAGGTCAAGGCGCTGGCGGTCCTGACGCGCAACCGCGTAGCGGTCTTGCCCGGTCTTGCTTCGGCCCATGAGCAGGGGCTGACTGATTTCGAGGTATCGGCGTGGAACGCCTTTTTCTTTCCGCATGGCACACCGCCGGCCATCGTTCAAAGACTTCACGATGCGACCGTTGCGGCGCTGAACTCATCGGCAGTGCAGACGCGACTTCAACAGGTCGGGGCTGAACCGTCGTCGCCGGATCGGCGCTCACCGGACTACATGCAGGGGTTCATCGCCGGCGAGATCAAGAAGTGGGCCGCCGTCGTCAAGGCCGCTGGAGTGAATGCGGAGTAGGACCAATTGGAAGATCGATGCGGGGCCAGACAAGCCAATGAGAGGTGAGCGCTTGTCGAAGGCGCGATCGAGCCAGCGGACACGGAGTGCATCTGACCCAGAGTTGTCGTTCGAGCTAACGGCCGATGTGGGCTTCGTCCCAACCGTGCCACCATTGCTCCGCCATCTCCCATTCCTGCTGCGCCAGGTCAGGCCGCTTGCGATCCCTTGCGCCAACAGCATAAGGATTGGAACCGCGACTTTCGCCGCGGCAGCAGGCACCGAAGCCTTCGCGCCCGAACGTGCTCAGAACCTGCGATGAGCTTCGCCAGTGGAGCACTTGGGACAGCCGCTTCTCGGCTGCGTTGCTACCCGTCATCGTCTCGGAGGCTTCCTGAAGAAGAACGGGCAATCCCGATCGAAGGGACATTCTCGATCGACGGTGAGGCTGGAACTCCGGAATGGGCCGGGATTACGTCACGCCGCCTCTGTCCGAGACATAGGTAGAAACGCAATGCTGCGCTATGGCAAACCGTCCCCATCCGATGCGGGCGCCAGGCCGACGGCGTAGGCCTCGCGCTCCCACATCCTCAAGCCTTGACGCTGCCTTCCGGCGCTGGTTCGTCGGGCGCTTTCACGACGTCGGAGGCGTGGTGCTCCATGTGTGTCTTCTTCCCGGGCTGCGGCGTCGCGTCCGCGCCGGGCGCCACTTCCTGATTGCGGTGCTTCTTCTCTTGCTGGACTTTTTTGTCGTGGGCGATGTTGCGGGGATCGGTCATCTCGTGCTCAGAAGTGGGGTGGATGAAGATTCTTGTGCGATCGGTCGGCCACCGCGGTCGGACAACACGCCCTTGACCAGCGGACGGAACCCTGTGAACGCCTCTGGACGTGGATGCTTGCGCTCAAGTTGAAAGCGCGACAGCCGATACAGGCGGGTAGCAGAAGCACCGGATGAGCGGTCTCACCAGACGGCCATCCAACCCCTTGGACCCCCACATGCCCAAGGGGTCACGGCACTCCCGGGCGCCTGTACCGAGTCGAGGCGTCCATGGACATGAAAGTGGCAAGAGGTTCGACCGACTCGAAGGCGTTTGAGCCGACGGCGGCATCTCTGCAGGAGCGGGACCGGGCGTCCTGGCAACTGCCCGTCGACATACGCAGTGCTTCTCTTGCGCTCCTTGCGGCGCTCGCCAGCCTGTACACCCTGTATTGGGCCAAGGCGGTGTTCGTTCCAATCCTGCTGGGCGTCATGGCGAGCTATGCGCTGACGCCGGTGGTCGACTGTCTCGAGCGCTGGCGCCTGCCCCGGGTCCTGGCATCGGCCCTTCTTCTCCTGAGCATCGTCGGCGGCATCGGGTGGACCGCATACCGCCTGAGCGATGATGCAGCGGACCTGGTCGCGTCGTTGCCGGAAGTTGCCCAGAAGCTCCGCCAGTCCATCCAGAAACCGACGGCAAAGGGCGTGCACTCGGCGACAGCGATCGACAAGGTTCAACAGGCCGCCAGCGAACTGGAGAAGACGGCAGAGGTGAGCTCAGGCGGGCGGCGTGGCGTCACACGGGTACAGCTTGAGAAGCCGAAGTTCGACATCCAGGACCACCTCTGGACCGGAACCATCGGTCTCCTGACGCTCATCGGCCAGGCGACGACAGTGCTGTTCCTGACGTTCTTCTTGCTGACGGCCGGCAACACCTTTCGCCGCAAGATGGTCCGGATCGCCGGCCCCACTTTCAGCGAAAAGAAACTGACGATCCAGGCCCTTGACGAGATCACCGAGCAGATCCAACGCTACCTGTTGGTCCAGGTGTTCACGAGCCTCCTGGTCGGCCTGGCCACGTGGCTTTGCTTTCTCTCGATCGGGGTCCAGCACGCCGCCGTGTGGGGCCTTGCGGCCGGCGTCCTCAACTTCGTCCCGTACATCGGATCGATCGTCTTCACAGGCGCTTCCGCTGCGGTCGGCTTGATGCAGTTCGGAAACCTGGAATCGGCGGTCCTGATCGCCGGCATCTCGCTCGCCCTGCACACGGTGTCCGGGTACATGCTCACGCCGTGGCTGACCAGTCGAACGAGTCGCATGAACGCGGTCACCGTTTTCGTGGGCGTGCTGGCTTGGGGATGGCTCTGGGGCATCTGGGGCCTCTTGCTGGGCGTTCCCATCCTGATGGTCGTGAAGGCGGTCTGCGACCGGATTGACGACCTCAAGCCATTGGGCGAGCTGCTGTCCAGCTGAGTTCTTGCATTCCATCCCGTCGCGACCGAACGCTTCAGCAACGACCTACCGAAGGAACCCTCATGAGAATCCACATCACGCGTACGCACTGCTCGATGGCGATTGCCGCTTGGCTGGCCCTGATGTCGGCCGTGACACAGGCACAGCCGCGCAACAGCGACGCGCGCGCCGCGGCTGTCGCCCAGGTGCGGGCGTTCAGTGTCAATCAACTTCCGCACGTGGGTCCGGGCAATGAGCTCGAGTTCATCCTGAGCGGGACGCCGCAGCGAAACGTCAGCGTGCAGATCGCCGGGGCCACCGCACCGCTCCTGATGGCGGAAGTGCAGCCCGGGCGATACGAGGGCACCTATACCGTTCGGTCCAGGGACAAGATCACCGCTGGCAGCCTGGTCACAGCGCGCATCGAACATGACGGCGAAGTGGTGACGGCATCATTGGATCAGTCCGTCGTCAAAGGCGCGCGAAGCCCGCTGGACGGCTTGCCGAAGATTGCTGCTTTTGTCGTGGCAGCACCCGAGCCCGTTCAGCCAGGGGACGAACTCGTGTTCTCGCTGAACGGTTCTCCTGGGGGCAGGGCACGCGCGGCGCTCGTGGGCGTCGATCAGCCGATCTTCCTCAGAGAAGTCAGCCGCGGCGTGTATGAGGGGAGCTACACATTGCGGCGCCAAGACCGAGCGCACGGCCCCCTGTCGGCAAGCGGCTTCCTGGTCGTCGACGGCAGGGAATCGACCCGCAGCTTTGAGCGCGTCATTGATGCACCCATGCTGGAGCGAGACCGTCCGGCCAGAGCCACGGCCCTTTCGGCCTGCCTCGGATGCGGTGTCATCGAGGCCATCAACGTCGTGGAAGCCAGAAAAGACACCAACAACGTGGTGGGAACGATCGCCGGTGGGGTGGTTGGCGGGGTACTCGGCCACCAAGTTGGCGGTGGCAGCGGCAAGGACATCGCGACCATTGCCGGCGCATTGGGAGGCGCGTATGCCGGCAATCGCGTGCAGAACAACATGGGCGGCACAACCGAATACCACGTGGTGGTCAGGCTGGAATCCGGTACGACGCAAACCATCAAGCTTGCGTCGAATCCGCTGTTGAAGGTCGGCGAACGGGTGAGATTGGAAAACAACACCGTTGTTCGTCTCTGAGCTAGCGTCCGGGCACGGTCGCAGGAGTTCATGGATGAGTGGTCCGATGACAGTTCAATACCGCGGCTACGAGCTGGTTTGTCATGCCAGGGCGCTCGACGGTGGACGGTTTGTACCCACCCTTGTCGTGTCCAAGCAGATCTGGCCGACACGGCCACGCTCGATCGATGTCCCGCCAGGCGACTACAAGACGCTGGAGACAGCGATCGAGGCGGCCCACGCGAAGGGCATTGAGTGGGTCGAACACTACGGATAGCTCCGCTTGCGCCGGGCGACCTGGCAGTAGGGTCGGGAACTCATCCGCGCCGTGCGATGGGGTCCAATCGAGGCGAACAAGGAGCATCCATGGCTTTTTCAATGCGGTTCGCCAGATTTGCCAAGGTCGGACCACCGGCGCTCATTCTTTGCTCGGCCATGGCGAGCGAAGGCGTACCGCCCGTGGGTGAGACGGCCGTGCTCATGCCGGGGCCCGAAGGAAAGCACGTCTTTCGCAAGCTCACATGGGAAGAGTCATTCACAGAGGATCCGCTCATCGTCCTGACGCTCGCCCAGATGCAAGGCACGATCGAGCTCGGTCTGCTGATCCCTGAGCACAACGTTCTCGAGGTTGTCGAATTCGAGCCGATCTCCGAGGAGGAACTGCGGATGTGGAGAGTGCTGCGGCAATATGAGGCCATCGCGTTGATCGCCCCCCAAATTGGGGCTGCCGATCTGGCCGATGCCATCGGCCCGTACCGCGACATGAACTCGGTGAGCCCCATGGGTGTTTCAGATCTGAGCGGCGGTGCTGCTCAATCCTGAGGCAGGGCAGGCGCACAATGGCGGATGGGCGTAGGTCAGGATTGGCTCGACAAGTACAAAGACGTCTTCCGAGCGCTCGGTAAGCGCCCGACCAGCCTCGAGCGGAAGGCGCGCACCGCCGAACGCCACCGACTCCTGGTCCCGACCCGCATCGCCATGGTTGTGGCGGTGGTGGTCCTCGCGTACTTCCTCATCTGGCCCATGATCCGGTCGATCGCCGGCTCCTGAGTTGCGGCTCGGTGACTTCATTGAGCAGACCGGGGCGGAGGCGTCTGACCCGCCGACATGGAAACGAAGGTGGTCGCCACCAGCCCTGCAACGAGCCGAACGCCTTCAGCTGCTGCTGTGTTCATGAGTCGCCCCTGTCGTTGGCGGTTTGATCGCGTCGTCCGTACTGGACCTTTATCTTTGAATGGTGGATCGATCCCTCATTCAGGGTATGTGAAAAGCGCCTCCGACTTGGTATTTCTTGGACTGTGAAAGATCCCATCCGAAATCCGTCGCTCGGCGATCCGCTGACATTCGAGACCACCGACTTCGCATCGGCGCGGCGCGCGCTGGACGAGCTTCCGGCCGGTCTCGAAGCGGCGCGTCAGCTCCGTCAGCCCAACTGGGACAGCCGGCGGCGCCCGCCGCAGCCGACCGATCATGCGATCCACGGTCGCACGGTCGACTGGATCCTCGAGTTGGCGCCGAACGCGCGACCCGACCGGCTTGCCGGTGCCATTCCGCGCATCGCGAATGCCCTGGCCGAGCGGTGGTCGAACCCGCAAGCGGCCGCCGAATACGTCAGTGACCTCCTCATCGATCGACGCGGCGGGCGCCGCGGATTTCCGCTCGAGATCAAGAAGGAGCTCGTGATGCTCCATCTCGTCCTGAGACGGAACCGATTGCCGCCGGGGCGCCCCACCGGCGAACCGTGACGCGGCCTTGATCGAGTCGCGACAGCGTCGCGTCTAGGTCACCCGCTCCGTGGCCGGCATCACGCTCGTCTGCGTGCGCGAAAGCCCGAGCAGGGTTCGGAAGTACGCGATGGTCCGCTCCAGTCCTTCGTCGAGCGAACGCGCGGCTGCCAGTCGAGCTGACGCTTGGCCGCGCCGATGTCCGGACAGCGCCGGCGCGGATCGTCGGCCGGAAGCGGACGGCGCTCCAGCCGCGATCGACTGCCGGTCAACCGCAGCACCCGCTCGGCGAGCTCGAGCACGGTGTGGTCGACCGGATGGCCGAGGTTGATCGGCTCGCTTGCGTCTGTCCATCAGCCGCAGCAGGCCATCGACCGTGTCGTCGACATAGCAGAAGCTTCGCGTCTGCTGACCATGTCCGTACACGGTGAGCGGCTCGCCGCACGGCGCCTGGACAATGAAATTGCTAACCACCCGCCCGTCGCCGGGACAGAGCCGTGGGCCATAGGTGTTGAAGATACGGGCGACCCGGAATTGGCACCGCGCGCTCGCGGTGGTACGCGAAGCAGAGTGCCTCGGCGCAGCGCGAGCCTTCGTCGTAACACGTGCATGGAAGCCGGTCAGTGCGACGCCGGCCTCGGTGCTGATCATCGCGGTCAGCGCGGGTTGAAGCCTGTTGAAGTCGGCCGGCGAGAAGCGCCCGGTTGCGATGCCCGGCTGGTTGGTCACGAGGACGATGGCATAGCCGGCACGGTCGAGCGTGCGCAAGCCCTCGACGGCATGGCGCGTGAAGCGCACGAGCGCCGGATCGACATTGAACGGAACGTCCTCGACCAGCGTGCCGTCCTTGTCGACGAAGACGGCCGCGCGCCCGGCTGCGCGCACGTTCATGCGGTCGCTCGCGCGCGGTCCGGTACGGAACGCAGATTCGCAACCGCTGCGCCGGGTCAGGCGGCTTGGCGCAGCTGCTGCCGGCTGGTCCAATCCTCGAATGCGTGCGAGGCGACTGGATCGATCGCGCCTGCCGAAGCCGTACCGGATGCAGGATTGGGAAGCACCTGCTGCGCGGCATAAAGCGCGTCGGCGTAATCGGTCGCCAGGACGCGCTGCAGGGAGGGTTGCTCGAGGTCCCAGAGCCCGCTGCGGTGCCAGTGCGTCGTGTCGTGCCAGTCGTGCCGATCAAGGAGCGGATAGAGACAGACTCCGCCCACCGGAACGCCGGCTGCGCGCGCTCGCGTGACCTCGTCGACCACTTCACGCAGCCAGGTCGCGCGCCCGTCGCCGACGTGTCCGGTCTCGGCGATCACGAGAGGCTGCCCGTAGCGACGCCACGCATCGCCGAGCAGCGCGCTGAGCGGCCGGCGACGCGGATCGCGCAGGTGCCACCACAACCGCTCCTCGGTTCCGACTTCCCACTGCCCGCTGTGGTAGTGGTTGATGCCGATCAGGTCCAGCGCCTCGGCGCTGCCGCCGAGCTCGGGTTCGACCAGCCCGCCGATCAGATCCCACGCCTGCCACTGGTAGGCAGCGATGCGTTCGGCGGCCTCGGCGAGTTCGGGCTGGTCGGCCGGTGGTGCGACATGGCCGATCGGCTCGACGTGGAGAAAGCGGGCTCGTGGATCGATGCGGCGCACGGCGTCGATGCCGGCCAGGACTGCGCGCACCAGCCGCCGCTTCACTTCGTAGCCGCTCGACTCGGTGCTCTCGACCGTCTTTCCGACAAGGTCGCGCCGATACGGATGGATCTCGGAAGTCTCCGAGACCGCCCAGGCCAGAAACCCGATCTCGTTGATGAGGTTGTAGACCGGCGCGTCTTTGCTCAACGGCGCCAGCGTGCGAGCGACCGCGGTCGCATACGCCGCGAAGCGGTCGATCATCGCGTCGTCGTGCAGGCTCAGGTCGGTCGGTGCGCCGTAGTGCATCAAGGTCCAGATCACCTGCAGGCCATGGCGTTCGGCGCACTGCGCGATGCGCCGTGCGCGGGCAAGGTCCCACTGGCCCGGAGCGCGCTCGGCCAGACGCCAACCGATGCTCTCGCGCACGCAGCCCAGGCCGCGCGCGGCGGCATTCGCATAGTCCTCGTCGAGGTGGCGCATGTGGGCGTTGCAGTCGGCCATGTCGAGCGGCAGACCGTCGGCATTGACATGGTCGGCGCCCTCGTAGCCACCCATCCAGAACGAACGGAAAGGAAAAACGTGATCTCGCATGTGAAATGGGGAAGGGGGAATGAATCAACCGGCAGATCAAGTCGCGCCTCGACGCGCCGAGGACGGAGGGCTCTACAAATTCGCTGCCAGCGTCGATCGACGTGGTCCACACTCATCTGCCGAACGCGCATCTGCTCGGCGGGCTGGCCGGCCGACTCACGCAGCGTCCGGTGCTCGCCACCATCGCGTGCGCAGGACGTCGGACGCCTGCTCGGCACCCGTGCAGTGAAGATGCGCGTCAATCCGCATGGCGAGGTCTCAGGG
>JBDSAB010000205.1:0-13809 GCA_039922395.1 Caldimonas sp. | reverse complement strand
CGCGCTCGATGGTGTCGAATTTCCGCGCCTCGTCGAGTGGACCTGTCACCGCGTGCTGGCGTCGGCCGGCGCGCGCGAAGATCCGCGCGCCGACGCGTGGCTGGCCCGCGCGCACGAGGCGCTTCAGGTCCAGGCGGCGACGATCCAGGACGCTGCGGTTCGACAGGGCTTCCTTCGGAACATCCCGGTTCACCGGGAGATCGTCACCGCGTGGGCGACGCGCGACGCCGATCGCCGAAGCTGATGTGCGGTCGTGCGTCGGCGCCTGCGTGCCCGGTTGCGCCGGGGGCCGTTGGAAGCCTTCAGCGCCGAGTCGGATCGAAGTGGCGTTTCAGCCCCTGCCAGCAGCGCCAGTACTCGTGCTGCAGCTGCACGCTCTCGAGGGCAAAGCGCGTCGGCCGGATCACCGCCGGCGTCTCGAGCATGAAGGCCATCGTGTCGGTGATGTAGTCGGGCCGGGTCGTGTCGGCCGCGCTCGCCTTGGCGAACGTGTCGGCATCGGGTCCGTGACCGCTCATGCAGTTGTGCAGCGACGCGCCGCCGGGCGCGAAGCCTTCGGCCTTGGCGTCGTAGGCGCCGTGGATCAGCCCCATGAACTCGCTCGCGATGTTGCGGTGGAACCAGGGCGGCCGGAACGTGTCCTGCATCGCCAGCACGCGCGGGGGAAAGATGACGAAGTCGATGCTGTCGACACCGGGCGTGTCGCTGACCGACTGCAGCACCAGGAAGATCGACGGATCCGGATGGTCGTGGCTGATCGAGCCGATCGCGTTGAAGCGACGCAGGTCGTACTTGTACGGCGCGTAGTTGCCATGCCAGGCGACCACGTCGAGCGGCGAATGGCCGATCGCGGCACGCCACAGCCGACCTTCGAACTTGGCGACGAGCTCGAACCTTCCTTCGCGATCTTCATACGACGCCACCGGCGTCTGGAAGTCGCGCGGATGGGCCAGGCCGTTGGAGCCGATGACGCCGAGATCGGGCAGCTTGAATGGCGCGCCGAAGTTCTCGCACACGTAGCCGCGCGCCGCACCGTCGGGCAGCCGCACCTGGAAGCGCACGCCGCGCGGGACGACCGCGATCTCGAGCGGCTCGACCTCGAGCACGCCGAGCTCGGTCGCGATCGTCAGGCGGCCCTGCTGCGCCACGATCAGCAGCTCGCCGTCGGCATCGTAGAAGTAGCGGTCGTCCATCGAGCGGTTGGCCGCGTAGAGGTGAATGCCGCAGCTGGCATTGCCCGCCATCGAGACCATGCCGTCGACGAAGTCCGTGGGCGTGTCGGCCGGCGGGACCGGCAGCGGATCCCAGCGCAGTGGATTCGGCGGCGTCGGCACGTCGTCGAAGCGTCCGAGCCAGCGACCCCCGTCGGGCATCGGCTCGAACGGCTCGTGCATCGCCGCTGGGCGGATGCGGTAAAGCCACGAGCGGCGGTTGGCGTGGCGTGGCGCGGTGAACGCGCTGCCCGAAAGCTGCTCGGCGTAGAGGCCGTACGGTGCGCGCTGCGGCGAGTTGCGCCCCTCGGGCAGGGCGCCCGGCAGCGCCTCGGTCGTCAACTCGTTGGCGAAGCCGGATTGATAGGACAGGGGTTCTCTTGTCATGGCGTTGTCCGCTCAGTGGGCAGCCGGCGCGAGGTCTTCGGCCGCCGCGTCGATCAGGCGCTGCGCGGCTTCTGCGTCGCCGATGCGGTCGATTGCGAGCAGCGCGAAGCGGGCCAGGAAGAGCCGGGCGTCGGGCTCGCCGATCTGCGTCATCGTCTTGCAGAGCCGCGTGTAGACGGCGTCGAGTTCGCTGTCGGTCATGGTCATTCCAGGTTCGGTTGGAGGTTCAACGCGCGGTCGATCGCCGCCAGCGCCTCGGCCACGTCGGCCTGGCGCCAGCGGCCGAGCACGTGGCCATCGGGTCGCACCAGATAGAGCGTGCCGGGTTCGGCGCCGTACATCGGGAACAGCCGCCCGGTGTGGTCCCAGCCGTGCGGCACGGCAGCGCCGAGACGACGCGTCAGCGACACCCGCTTGAACGGCACCCGTTTCGCGGCAAGCGCGCGGTCGAGTGCCTCGACGTCGGGCGACATTGCGCCGTCTTCGCTGAAGACCAGGGCCGTGAAGTGCGGTCCGAGCAGGTCGGTCAGGTGGCCTTCACGCGTGCCCGAGGCATCGGCGATCGAGACCGGGCATTCGGGCAGCACCGCGCCGGGGATCGGGCCGGCGACGAACTCGGCCGAGCGATCCGGCGCTGCATTGAGCGGCGACGTGGCATAGCTGATCGCCGAGGTCTGCCGCGGGTTGATCAGCGAGCTCAGCGACGGATGCTTCTTCGCGAGGCCGAGCACCGCCGTGCGCATCAGATCGAACGCGAACGACGGCGGCGCCATGAACTCGGTGCTCTTGGTGCCGTGCGAGAGGTTCTCGCGCGCGGCGGCGACCCGCTCGACCGAATAGCTGTCGAGCAGCGCACCCGATGCCACACCCTTGACCACGAACGCCAGCGTCCAGGCCAGGTTGTCGGCGTCGTCGATGCCCGAGTTGGCACCGCGCACGCCGAAGATCGGCACGAGGTGCGCGGCGTCGCCGGCGAACAGCACGCGGCCGTGGCGGTAGCTCGGCAGGGTCAGTGCGTTGGCCTTGTAGATGCCGGACCAGATCGGCTTCCACGCGCCTTTCTCGCCCATCATCGCGAGCAGGCTCTCGACGCGCGGCATCACGTTCTCGGGCTGGATGGCCGCATCGGAGTCCTCGCCGTCGCGCAGCTGGTAGTCGATGCGCCAGACGTTGCCGGGCTGCTTGTGGACCAGCACCGTCGAGCCCGGATTGCAGCCCGGGTCGAAGTAGGCGAGCCGCTCGGTCGGGCGATCGCTGTCGAGCAGGATGTCGACGATGACGTAGCGGCCTTCGTAGCTGGTGCCCTCGAGCTTGAGGCCGAGCGCGTCGCGCAGGAAGCTGCGGCCGCCGTCGGCGGCGACGACCCAGTCGGCCTGCAGCGCGTAGTCGCCTTCGGGTGTCGAGAGCGCGAGGCGTACGCCGTCGTCGCGCGCCTCCACCCCGGTCACGCGGGTCTGCCAGCGGATGTCGATCAGCGCCGGCTGCGTCTCGGCCTTGTCGAGCAGGATCTGCTCGATGCTGTATTGCGCCAGGTTCACCATCGGCGGCAACTTCTGGTTCTCGTCCTGCGGCATCGAGAAGTGCAGCACCTCGGTGTCGCGGTAGAAGCTGCGTCCGCCGGTCCACGGCAGGCCGATCTCGAGAAAGCCCGGCAACGCGCCGAGGCGGCCGGCGATCTCGAGGCTGCGGCGCGAGATGCAGATGGCGCGACTGCCGGAGCACACCGAGTCGTCGGCCTCGATCACGACCACCGGGACGCCGTGGCTGGCAAGACCGAGCGCCGTCGTGTAGCCGACCGGGCCGCCGCCGACCACCACGACCGCATGGCGGCGCTCTTCCAGTCCGGCGCGCAGCGCAGGCAGCCTCGCCGGGTGGCGTTTCGCTTCGAACGGGTAGGGCGCGAACTCGTAGGTCATCGGGTGTCCTCAGGGGTGCGTTATTGGTTGCGCACGCAACGATTATGGCGGCCAAGATGAAGGACCGTCAAGACCTTGCGATGGGAAAGTAGTTGCGTGCGCATCTATATTCTTCTACACTCGGGTTCGACAAATCTGTTGCCGAAGCGATGCATTTGCATCCGCAGGCGCCCCCTGTTTTCTAACCCGGAGACCCTCGTGCACGCCATCTTCAACCGGCGCCGCCTGCTGGCGATCGCGCTGTCACTGCCCTTCGCCGCAGCCGCCTTCCCCGACAAGACGATCGAATGGGTCGTGCCGTATCCGGCGGGCGGCGGCTCCGACGTGGTGGCGCGCACGCTGGCCGAGCCGATGGGCAAGCTGCTCGGGCAGACCATCGTCGTCAACAACAAGCCCGGCGCGGCCACCAACATCGGCGCCGACTACGTCGCCAAGGCGAAGGCCGACGGCCATGTGATGCTGACCGCCGACACCGCGACCCTGGCGGCAAATCCTTTCCTCTATGCGAAGCTGCCCTACGACGTCGAGAAGGACTTCGCGCCGGTCGGCCTGATGGCGCGCTTTCCGATGCTGCTGGTCGTCAACGCCGCCGTCCCGGCCAAGACACTGGCCGAGTTCACGGCCTGGGCCAAGGCGCAGCCCGGCGGCATCAACTACGCGACGCCGGGTTCCGGCAGTCCGCACCACCTTGCGACCGAGTTGTTCCGCGAGCGCAGCGGCCTGAAGCTGGCGCACGTGCCGTATCGCGGCGCGGCGCCGGCGGTGCAGGACGTGATCGGCGGCCAGGTGCCGTTCATGTTCGCCGACACCGCGAGTGCCTATCCGCACATCCTGTCCGGCAAGCTGCGCGCGATCGGCGTCGCCAGTCCGAAGCGGGTCGCCGGCTTCGACACGGTGCCGACGCTCGCCGAGCAGGGCATGAAGGACTTCGAGGCCTACGCCTGGCAGGGTCTGGTGGTCCCCGCCGCCACACCGCCGGCGGCCGTGGCGACCTTGAACAAGGCGCTGGTCGCGGCGCTCGGCACCACAGCGGTCAAGGCGCGCTTCCAGACCCTCGGCCTGGAGGCGCTCACGAGCACGCCGGCGCAGATGGTCGCGTACGCGAAGGGCGAGCGCGAGAAATGGGGCCAGGTGATCCGTGCCAACAACATCCGGCTCGACTGAGCGGCGCATGGCCGGAACGAAGAAGAGCCCGGTCGCGCTCGACCGCACCGTGACGCACCGGCTGCACACGCTCTACAAGCTGACCGACCGCATCAGCCAGGCGGCCTATCTGGCCGACGCGGGCCTGCCGCTCAGCGAGGGTCGCTGCCTTTCGGCGGTCGGCGCGTTCGCGCCGCTGTCGGTGAACGACCTCGCGCAGCAGGCCAACCTGAACAAGGGACAGGCCAGCCGCGCCGCGCAGGCGCTCGTCGACCAGGGCCTGGTGCGCAAGGAGGCGAGCGCGACCGATGGCCGCGGCGTCGTGCTCGCGCTCACGGCCAAGGGCGAGCGCGCCTGGCGCCGCGTGATGGACGTGATCGAGCGTCGCAACGGCGAGATCGTCGGCTGCCTCGACGCCGCCGAACGCCGCCAGCTCGACCGCCTGCTCGACCGCCTCGTCGAGCATGCGCGGGTCGCGGCGCAGGGCACGTCCGAGGACTGACGGCGCCATGTCGACGTCGTCGTCATCGCTGGCCGACGCGCTGATCGTCCTCGAGACGGCGGGGACGTTCGCGTTCGCGCTGTCGGGCTTGATCGAGGCGGCGCGCAAGCGCCTCGACGCCGTCGGCGTCTGCTTCGTCGCCGGCCTGACCGCGTTCGGCGGCGGCACGGTCCGCGATGTCCTGCTCGACCGCCGGCCGTTCTTCTGGGTCGCGCACGCCGGCTGGCTGTGGGCGCTGCTGGGGGTCTGCGCGCTGGTGATGCTGGTGCTGCGGGCGCGCCATCTGCCGCCGACCGAGCGGGCGATGCAGGCGCCCGACGCCTTCGGGCTCGGCCTGTTCGCCGCATCGGGCACGCAGATCGCGCTCGATGCGTCGATGCCGTCGATCGTCGCCGTGCTGATGGGCACCGTGACCGCGGCATTCGGCGGTGTGCTGCGCGACGTCGTCTGCAACGAGATACCGCGTGTCTTCAACGATCACCGGCCGTATGCCGTCTGCGCGTTTGCCGGCGGCTGGGTCGTCGTGGTGGCCCATGCGCTCGGCTGGCCTTCGCCGCTCGGCCTGGTGGCCGGCGCTGCGCTGGCCGTGGTGCTGCGCTTTCTTGCGCTGATTTTCGATTGGAAGCTGCCGGCCTGGCGCCAGCAGTGAGAAGACGGCTGCGCCCTAGCGCCAGTCGACCGTGCCGAACCGGTCGCGCCCGAGCAAGGTGTAGAAAAGCCCGACCGTGACCTGGGTCTGCTTGGCGCGGCCGTTCTGGAACTCGGCGTCGCGCCGACTCGCCGCGACCCGCACCGACACCGCGTGCTGCTTGGCGAGCCGCCAGGTCAAGGTCGCGTCGCCGCGCACGATGTTGTCGTGGCCGTCGGGGGTGCCCGCGGCGAGCCGGCTGACGAAGTACTCGCGTCCGGTGAGGTTGAGGGCGATCTTGTCGCCTTGGACGAGGCGCAGGTTGAGCAGCGCCTGCGGGGCGACGCCGTAGTTGTAGTCGCGATCCGTCGTGCTGCCGTGCGTCGTGCCGACGGCGGCGTAGCCGAGGCCGGCCATCGCGGTGCCTTGCAGCGACGTCTCGGGGCCGATCCACCACTCGCCGGTCGTGCCGAGCGACAGTGCGGAGGTCGAGACCCGGAAGGTCTGCGGCGCAATGTAGTCGTAGCTGCCATAGAGGCCCCACACGCCGCGGTAGTCGCGGCCGATCTCGTAGGTGCTGCCGAGCAGCAGGCCGCGGGTCAGCACCGACTCGAGGCCGTTGGCGCTCGACAGCGTGGCCTGGAAATTGAAGTAGTCGAACGGCCGTCGGTAGGGGTAGCTGTCGCTGCCCGGCAAGCCGTAGTCGATCGAGAACGAGACCTGGGCTTCGTTGCGCCGGAAGTCGACCGCCGAGGTGCCGAGATCGCGCTTCACGCTGCCGGCGTAGCCGAGCTGGAGCTCGCTGAAGTAGGCAGCGCCGCGGCTCGAGTAGACGTCGCCATAGCGATCGGCGAAGACCAGCCGGTTGAAGCCCGCCGACGGCGCGATCGCGGTCGCTGCGACCTCGCGCCAGAACCGCGGCATGCCGCCGCCGTGCTCGAGCATCAGGCTCGACATCCGGAACAGGGCCTCGCCGAGAAACGTGCCGCCGATCCCGCTCGCGACCTGGTCGTTGCGCGACGGCCGGGTCTGTTCGCCCGCGATCTCCCACACTATGCTGCCGGCGAATGCGTAGCCCAGCGATTGCCAGTAGTCGAAGCCGGCCGAGCGGGCGAAGCCGTGGTACATCGCGCCTTGGTACGGATGCCCGAACTGGTTGACGTTGAACGGATCGCGGTCGGTGCCCCAGCCACTCCCCAGGTTGCGCCGGATCGAATCGAGCGAGACCCGGTAGTCCTCGCGGCCGGTGCCGAAGTAGCGGTTGGTCCGGTTCAGCAGCACCTGGAAGCCGACTATCTCGAGCGCGGGCAGGGCGTAGTCGGGTCGAGCTGGCGTCGCCTCGGAGCGGCCGTTGGTCGCGCGCGCCGCACGCTCCTCGGATGCTGCCGCGGCGTTCGAACTGGCGGAAGCTGCGGGCGGCGAGGGCATTGCCGTCGATTCGGTCTGCGCGACGCGGGTCGCTTCGGAGACCGGCCCATCGTGAAAGGCGACGGCCGGGTGCGCCGAAACCGCTGCAAACCCCGATGCTGGAGCAGCGGGCCCCGACAACGCCAATGCAAACGCGACCGGCCATTCGACGGCAAAGTCGTGCGGCCGAGCACGGTTCGCTCTGCGTTGAACAGTCATGCGATGCAAGCTCCGAAGCCCGGATCGCCCATCTTGGATCCCGGGTGCCGCGGTCGCTGTAGGAGGAGCGCGTCGAGCCAGGCAGGCCGAGAGGTCGATCGCGCTTCGCCGCGTCCTAGCTCGAGGGCGCTGCGTCGGAGGCCATGGCCAAGGCCTCGACGGCGCGGCCTTCGGACAGACCGGCCGTTCGCACTTGCAAGCGCATCTTCAGCCCGACCGGGGCCATCGTCAGCGAGAGCCGTTCACGCACCTCCGAACCGTCGGCGGTGCGCACCTCGTCCAGCACGAAGCGGTTCAGCAGCATCGCGATCGCCATCTTGATTTCGGACAGCGCCAGATAGCGCCCGGGGCACATCCGCGGGCCGGCGCCGAACGGCATCGAGACGCGCTTGGCGGAGCTCGCCGACGCGGCGCCGGCACCGGCCAGCCAGCGCTCCGGTCGAAACTCGAGCGGATTCGGAAAGTGGCTCGAGTCGAGCGAGGCCGGTCGCATCAGGCACAGCACCAGCGATCCGGCCGGCAGCTCGACGCCGCCGACGACCGTGTCGCGGATGGCCTGCTGGATGTTCAGCGGCGCGACCGGCTTGAGCCGCATCGTCTCGTGGGCGCAGGCCTCGATGTAGTCGAGCACCTTCAGCCGCTCGTGGCTCATCGTGAAGCCGCTTCCCATCACGGCGTCCGCTTCGGCCGTTGCGCGACGCAGGGCTTCAGGGTTGCGATGAAGCAGCCAGATCATCCACGCGAGGGTGTTCGCAGTGGTGTCCTCGCCGGCCAGCAGCATCGTCAGCACATTGCCCGACAGGTCCTCGTCGGTCAGGGCTGAACCGGGCCGATCGCGCTCGACGATCATCGCCTCGATCAGGTTGCTCGGGTGGTCGCGCAGCTCCGGCCGGTCCTCGAGCCGCTGGCGCGTGTCGGCGATGAAGCCGTTGACGGCAGCGTGCAGTGCTTCCAGATGGCGGTCGAGCTCGCGGTCTGCCGGCAGCTTGAACCAGTGCCAGTAGGGCACGGGCGACAGCACGCGCTTGAAGAGCGCCGGCAGCACCTTGTCGAGGTGGGACTGGATGACTTCCTCGTCCGACTCGAGGGTGTTCATGTCGGTGCCGAACGCCAGGCCCGCGGTGACGTCGACGGTGTAGCGCATCAGGTCGGCTTGCAGGTCGATCGCGGCACCGCTGCCGGCCGCGCGCTCCCAGCGCAGGCGCAGCCGGTCGGTGACCCGCTGCAGGGTCGGATGGAAGGTCTTGATGTGCGTCGGGTCGAGGCCGCGCAGGACCATCGGCCGATGCCGCTTCCAATCTTCGCCGTTGGCCGCGAAAAGACCGACGAAGCCCATTTCGCGCGACGTTTCGTTGAGGCGCGCCGTGCGCTGGAAGCCGTCGGGCCGATCGCGCAGCACGGTGGCGATCATCTCGGGATCGGACATCACGACGAACTGGCGGGCCGCAATGCGGAACCGGAAAACGCTGCCGTACTTGCGTGTCCACTGCTCAGCCTGCTGGTGCAGCGTCTCGCTCTTCACCTGCAGGGCATTGCCGAGGACCGGCATGCCGGGAGGGCCGGGCAGGTCATTGATGCGACGCGACTTCGACACCTGTGCTGAGCCACTCGACATGTCACCCCCGTCCCGCGATGCGGCCCCGCCATCATCGTCGCGTCGTGCCGGCGCGGCAAGTTCGGCCTGTCAGCGCAGGAAGGCGCGGATCGCGTCGCGCAGCGCCACGGTCGAGAGCGCGGAGACGCCGCTGGCGCTGCGGTGGCCGTCGTGGCCGGGGAGGTCGACGACCTGCACACGCCGGATCGAGCGCGCGGCTTCGTGCGCTGCGAACGGCGGGTTGTAGAGGTCGCTGAGCGGCGCCGCGATCAGCACCTCGGCCTCGATGCGCGCGAGCGCGCGCTCGGTGTCGCCGTCGAAGCCGCGTGTCGTGCCGACATCGTGCGCATCGTAGGCACGGCTCTGGCAGCACCAGTCGAAGGCGTCGGGGCCGTGCTCGGCGCCTTCCCGTTCGAACCGGGTCATGTCGTCGAGCAGCGCGTGCTGGGATCCGAACGCTTCGAGCGCCTCCGGTGTGCGCGGCATCAGCAGCTGGCTCAGCGGCGCGAACAAGCGCATCGCGTCGGCACGCGGCCGCGGCTGGGTGCATTCGGTATCGGTGAACAGCGCGCGCCGCGACATCTCGTTCACGAGCTGCGACCAGCGCGCGGTGCGCGCCATCGGCGTCATCGCGACCACGCGCTCCATCCTGCCGGGCTCGCTGACGGCCCACTGCAGCGCCTGCATGCCGCCCATCGACGCGCCGACAACCGCTTTCAGGCGGCCGACGTTCAAGTGCTCCAGCAGGCGCCGCTGCGACTCGACCATGTCGCGCAATGCGATGCGCGGGAAGGCCGCGCCGGGCTGCGCCGTGCTGTTCGACGGCGACGACGACAGGCCGTTGCCGAGCGCGTCGGCAACGACGATGCAGCAGCGGTCGGTGTCGAACGCGTTGCCGGGTCCGATCAGGAAGTCGAGCCGGTGGTGCGTGCTGCCGATCGCGGTGCAGGCGAGGATGCCGGAGCCGGCGGCGAGCTGGGCCGGGTCGCCGTGCACGGCATACGAGACGAATGCGTCGCGCAGCGTCTCGCCCGATTCGAGCGGCATGTCGCCGATCGCGAAGCGCTGGTGCGGGCGATCGATCCAGCCGGGGGCCAGCGGCGGATGGCGCATCGCTCGCTCAGTCGAACACGATGACGTGGCGGACACCGACGCCGCGCCGCATCGCATCGAAGCCTTCGTTGATGCGCGCAAGCGTCAGGCGCGACGAGATCAGGGCGTCGAGCTCGAGCTTGCCGTCGAGGTAGAGCCGCGCCAGCCACGGGAAGTCGCGCCGCGGCCGCGCCCCGCCGTAGCTCGAGCGGACGATCCGCTTCTCGCCCATCAGCGAGCCGAAGCGCAGGCTCACGTGCCTGTTCACCGCGGTCTTGCCGAGGATGACCAGCTGCCCGCCCGGACGCGTGACCTCGAGGCCCAGCTGCAGCGAGGCCTCGGCGCCGGCCGCCTCGAACACGTGGTCGGCGCCGCGGCCGGCGCTGAGCGACTTCACCGCGTCGAGGGTCGCCTCGTCGGCGGCGAGCGTGTGGGTCGCGCCAAAGCGCGTCGCCAGCGCGCGCTTGTCGGGGTCGCGATCGATCGCGATCACCAGCGCCGCCTGCTGGAGGACGGCTCCCTGGATCACGTTGAGCCCGACCGCGCCGCAGCCGATCACCGCGACGATCGCACCGGCTTCGACGCGCGCCAGCCGGCTGGCCGCGCCGACGCCCGTCATCACGCCGCAGCCGAGCAGGCAGGCGCGGTCGAACGGCATCTCGTCGGGCACCTGGATCGCGCCCGACTCGGGCACGACGGAGTACTCGGCATGCGACGAGACCACCGAGAAGTGATTGAGCCGTTCCCCGTTCCAGCGCAGCCGCGACGCGCCGTCGAGCAGGTTGCCGCGCGGCTGCTCGCGCGTGAACGGCTCGCACAGGATCGGCAGGTCGCGGTCGCAATAGAAGCAGTGGCCGCAATGCGGATTCCAGGAGGCGACGACGTGATCGCCCGGCCGCACCTGCGTGACTTCCGCGCCCACGGCCTCGACGACGCCGGCGCCTTCGTGCCCGAGCACGATCGGCAGCGGGTAGGCGAGGCTGCCGTCGATCACCTCGAGGTCGGTGTGGCAGAGGCCGCTCGCGCGATTGCGGATCAGCACGTCGCCGGCGGCGAGCGGCGTGCGTTCGACGGACTCGATGCGCAGCGGTGTGCCGAGCCCATGGAGGACGGCAGCTCGAAAGGTTTCCACCGGATCAACCTCCTTTCACGAGGGTCGCGGTCTTCACGCCGCGCGCCGCTAGCCGGCCGACAGCCCGTAGACCATGTTCGGCAACCAGAGCGTGATCTGCGGGAACAGCGTGAGGAGCAGCAGCACGATGAACATCGCGCCGAGGAACGGCAGCACCTCGATCGTGTAGTCCTCCATCGGCACCCGCATCACCTGCGAGCTGATGAACATCATCTGGCCGACTGGCGGCGTCACCCCGGCGATCGTCAGGTTGGTGACCAGCACGATGCCGAAGTGGACCGGGTCGACGTGCAGCTTCACCAGGATCGGCACGAAGATCGGCGTCAGGATGATCAGCGCCGAGGTGCCCTCGACCGCGGTGCCGAGGACGATCAGCAGCACGTTGATCAGCAGCAGCAGCGAGACCGGGTCCTGGGTCAGCGAGACCAGCCACGACGCCATCTGCGGCGGGATGCGCTCCCACGCGAGGTAGAAGCCGAACGCCGAGGCTGCGCAGATCATCAGCATCACCGAGCTGGTGTCGAGCGCGGTCTCCTTCATCACCTTCGGCAGGTCGGAGACCTTGAGGCTGCGGTACGCGAACACGCCGACGAGGATGGTGTAGAGCACCGTGATCGCTCCGGCCTCGGTCGGCGTGAAGATGCCGTAGCGGATGCCGACGATGATGAAGATCGGGATCGAGAGTGCCCAGATGGCGTCGCGGAACGTGCGCGCCACCTGGGGCATGCCGGCGAACTCGGTGCGCAGCGGCTTGTAGCCGCGCTTCTTCGCGATGAACCACGTCACGATCATCAGCGATGCGGCGATCAGCAGTCCCGGCACGACGCCGCCGATGAACAGGCGCCCGACCGACACGTCGGCGATGTAGCCGTAGATGATCAGGCCGATCGAGGGCGGGATCAGCGAGGCGATGATCGCCGAGCACGACGTGATCACTGCGGCGAAGGCCGGACTGTAGTTCGCCTTCACCATCTCCGGGCCGAGCACCTTGGCGAGCATCGCCGCGTCGGCCGATGACGACGCGGTGAGGCCGCCGAGCAGGGTGGCGAGCACCGTGCACATCTGCGCCAGCGCACCGGTCATGTGGCCGACCAGCGCGTCGGCCAGGGCGAGCAGCCGCATCGTGATGCCGGCCTTGTTCATGATCGCGCCGGCCAGCACGAAGAACGGAATCGCGAGCAGCGGATACGAGTCGGTCGCGCTCACCATCTTCTGCACGAAGATGTTGAGCGGCACGCCGCCGTCGATCAGGAAGAACGAGAGCGCGCTGATCGCGATCGCGAACGAGATCGGCGTCTCGAGCGCGAACAGCACCAGCATCAGGATGCCGGGAATCCAGTCAGCCCACATTGGTTTCCCGATCGGCGTCGATGGCCCACAGTCCGCGCCGCTGCACCTGCACGTAGCGCAGCGCCATCAGCGCGAAGCAGAACGCGACCGGACCGTAAAGCCAGGTCAGCGGCAGCCGCAGCACCGGGCTCGGGTTCGTCCAGGCATCGATCGCGAAGCGGGTGCCGAACCAGGTCATGAACGCGCACAGGCCGAGCACGAGCGCGTGGTTCAGCCAGCGCACACCCGTCTGCAGCGGACGTGGCAGCCGCGCGACCAGCATGTCGATCGAGGGATGCAGCTTGTACTTGAAGCAGGCCGCCGCGCCGAAGAACACCAGCCAGGCGAACGCCAGCGTCGCGATCTCGCTCGCCCAGGTCGCCGGCTGCGCGGTGATGTAGCGCGTGATCACGCCCCAGCTCACCGAGAGGACGATCGCCGCGAGCGACAGGCAGGCAACGATTTCCTCAAACTGGTCGCCGACCCGCCGCCAGGTCGGCGGCGGCAGGCCGAGCGCCGCGAAGATCGACGACACGCCGCGTCGGCTACTTGCGCAGGGCGCCCATCACGGTGTCGTGCAGGCCGGGCGTCCACTTCGGGAACGCGCTGTAGACGCTGCTGGTCACCTTCTGGAACGCGGGCAGATCGACGTCGACGAAGGTCACGCCGGCGGCCTTGAACTTGGCGACGTAGTCCTTCTGCAGGTCGAGCGTCAGGCGCGTCATCTCGTCGCCGGCCTTCTGGCCTTCCTCGAGCAGCACCTTCTGCACGTCGGCCGGCAGCTTGGCGAAGTAGCCGGCGTTGATCGGCCACATCACGAATGCGGTGAAGTGCCCGGTCATCGAGATGACCTTGCGCGTCTCGTGCAGCTTCGAGCCCCACAGCGAGCCGAGCGGCGCCTCGGCGCCGGCAACCACGTTCTGCTGCAGCGCGTTGTAGACCTCGGACCACTGCACCGTGGTCGGCCGCGCGCCCATTGCCTTGAAGGTCTCGATCCACATCGTGTTCGGCGGAACGCGGACCGTCATGCCGGCCATGTCGGCCGGCGTCTTGACCGCCTTGTCGGCGATCAGGTGGCGCTGACCGAAGAAGCCGTTCGCCATCACCAGCTTGAAGCCGGCGGCCTCGAGCTTCTTCTCGACGCCCTTGTACCAGTCGGAGGCGAGCAGCTTGGCGTAGTCGTTGGGGTCCTTGATCAGGTACGGGCCGTTCAGCACGCCGATGTCGGGCACGAAGTCGGAGAGGTAGC
>JBDSAB010000204.1:0-13030 GCA_039922395.1 Caldimonas sp. | reverse complement strand
CGCGGTGCTGCAGTTCGACCCGGCGACCGAGCGCTTCGAGCGCTTCGGCTTTCCACGCGAGGCCGCGAGCGTGCGCCAGATCCTCGGCCGGCCCGGCGAAATCTGGCTGCCCGAAAGCGGCACCGAGACCATCTCGGTGATCCGCACCGGCTGACCGCCGCTCGGTGCTTCGGAGCGCCGTGCGTCGACAACGACGCCGATCGACTGGCCGCAGCCGGTTCAGGTTGCGGACGTCGGCGGCGCCTCGACTTCGAATCCGCCGATGCGGCGCAGCTCGCGCGACGCTTCGCCCGACAACAGCGCCACGAAACGGCGCGCCCGCTCGCGCTCGGCCGAGCGCGCCGCGACCGCGGCGGTGTAGCCGGTCGCCAGCTCGAACTCGGGCGGCAGCGCGCCGGCCAGTTGCACGCCCTCGGTGTAGAGGATCTCGGTGATCTGGGTGCAGCCGATCGGGGCATCGTCGGTCGACGCCGCGAGCTCGCGCATCGCGATCGCGCCGCTCGCAAAGGTCGCGAAGCGGTGCGCCAAGCGGTCGTACAGGCCGAGCCGGCGCAGCGTGTCGGCGAAGTGGATGCCGGCCGTCGCGCGCAGCGGGTCCGGGAAGTAGATGCGGTCGGACGCGAGCAGCGTCGCGCGCAGCCCTTCGGACGTGCCGACCTCGGGTGGCGGCGCGGCCGACTTCACCGCGACGCCGGTGCGGACGCGGCCGAGGGCCGCGCGCGAGCGGCCCTCGAGTTCGCCCGTGCCGGCCAGCGTCTCGATCATCGCGTCGGTCACGATCATCACGTCGCACGGCTCGCCCGCGAGCAGCGCTTCCTTCATCGCGCCGACCGCGCCGAAGCGGCCTTCGATGCGCACGCCGAGCTCGGCGGCGACCTGCGGCGCGAGCGCCTTGACGAGCCCCTGCGCGGCGCCGGCGCAGAGGACGTGCAGCACCTGATCGGGCGTCGTCATTGGTCGGGCTTCGCGCCGGAGATCTTGACGATGCGCGCCCACTTCTCGATGTCCTGGTTCAGGTAGCGCGTGAACGCGTCGGTGCTCATCGTCATCGGCGTCGCACCTTGCGCGGCCCACGCCTTCGCGACGTCAGGCGAGCCGACGATCTTCGTGACCTCGGCGTTGAGCCGGCTGACGATCGCCGGCGGGGTGCCCTTCGGCGCCATCAGGCCGAGCCAGATCACCGCCTCGTAGCCGGGCACGCCGGCTTCGGCCATCGTCGGCACGTTCGGCAGCACCGGCGAACGCGCCTTGCCGGTCGTGCCGTAGACCTTGACCTTGCCGGCGCGGATGTGCTCGGTCATCGTCGGGATCGCGTCGAACATCAGGTCGACCTGGCCGCCGAGGACGTCGCTGCGCGCGCCGGACGACCCGCGGTACGGGATGTGGACCATCGAGATCCCGGCCATCGCCTTGAACAGCTCGCCGGCCATGTGGTACGGCGTGCCGGGCCCGGACGAGGCGTACGACAGGCCGCCCGGCTTCGCCTTGGCCTGCTTGATCAGCTCGCCCAAGGTGTTCGGCGCCAGGCCAGCCTTGCCGACCAGCGCGAGATCGGAATAGTTGATCGGGGCGACCGGTACGAAGTCGCGCATCAGCGCGAATGGCTTGGTCGGGATCAGCGACTCGTTGACCGTGTGGGTGTTCGACATCAGCAGCAAGGTGTAGCCGTCGGGCGCGCTCTTCGCGACCGCGTCGGTGCCGATGATCGAGCCGGCGCCGGGCCGGTTGTCGATGACGAACGACTGGCCGAGGACGTCCTGCAGGTGCTGGCCGATGAAGCGCGCATAGACATCGGCCGGCCCGCCCGCCGCGAACGGCACGATGATGCGGACCGGCTTCGTCGGGTAGTCCTGCGCGGCCGCGAACAGCGGCAGTGCGCCTGCGACGCTGCAGGCGGCGAAGCGAAGCAGGCGGCCGAGCAACGATCGGCGGGCGGGGTGGTCGGTCATGCGGGCTCCATCGGGTGGCGGCCATCGTAGCCGCGGCGCGCAGCCGGCGTGACCCGTGAAAGCCCCGCGGTCGGCGGCGCCGGAGCGCCTCCCTAGAATCGTCTGCAGCACGACGACCGCATGCCGCGGCGTCCGACGATCGGAGACACATCATGACGACACGCCGCCTGCTGAAGGTGCGGTTCAAGTGGGTTTGCGCGCTGCTGCTCGCGCTCGGCGGATCGGCCGCGCTGGCGCAATCGACCTGGCCTGACAAACCCATCACGATGGTCGTCCCGTTCCCGCCCGGCGGCGTTGCCGACACCGTCGCGCGGCCGGTCGCCGAGGCGCTGTCGCGCGAGCTGAAGCAGCCCGTCGTGATCGAGAACAAGCCGGGCTCGGGCGGCGGTCTCGGCATGGGGCTCGCGGCGCGCGCGGCGCCCGATGGCTACACGATCCTGATGACCTTGTCGTCGATCTCGATCCTGCCCGAGGCCGACAAGCTGCTCGACCGCAAGCCCGCCTACCAGCTGAACCAGTTCAAGCCGATCGCGCGCTTCACCGCCGACCCGACCGTCTTCGTCGTGCGCGCCGATGCGCCGTGGAAGACCTTGCAGGAGTTCGTCGCCGATGCGCGCAGGAAGCCGAGCGCCTACAACTACGGCAGCTCCGGCAACTACGGGACGATGCACGTGCCGATGGAGATGCTGAAGGCGCAGGCCGACTTCCGGATGACGCACATCCCGTTCACCGGCGCCGGGCCGGCCGTCATCGCGCTCCTCGGCGGCCAGGTCGACGCGATCGCGAGCGGTCCGGCGACCGTGGTCCAGCAGATCAACGCCGGCAAGCTGCGCGCGCTCGCCCACTGGGGCGATCGTCCGCTCGCTGCGCTGCCCGGCGTGCCGAGCCTGAAGGAGCTCGGTTACGCGGCGCAGTTCGCGCAGTGGTCGGCGCTGTTCGTGCCGGCCGGCACGCCCGACGAGATCGTCCAGAAGCTGCGCGGCGCGGCCCAGAAGGTCGCCACCGACCCGGTCGTGCAGCAGACCATCACGCGTGCCGGCAGCCCGATCGACTACCTCGACGCACCGGCGTTCCAGACCTACTGGGACCGGGACGCCGCGGTGATGACCGAGGCGGTGCGGCGCATCGGCAAGGTCGAATAGCGCGGCGCGGCGCTTCGACGGCGCTCGACGCCGGAGTTTTCGACACCCATCGTCGTGCAGCAAATGCGCCTATATTGCAGTCACCCCGAGGCGCTCGTGACAGCGCGCGCCGCGCGACACCGCAGCTCCTGACAGGCGCCCGCATGAACCCGTTGCCGAATGGCCTGATCGTCGTCGCGAAGCGCGAATGCCCGACCTGCCTGCTGGTCGAGCCGGTGCTGCGCGAGCTCGCCGACGGCAAGGCCCCGCTCACCGTCTACACGCAGGACGACCCGGCGTATGCCGCGGGCGTCGGCGGCGTGATCCTGGACGACACGCTCGAGACCTCGTACCGCCTCGGCATCGAGATCGTGCCGACCTTGATCAAGGTCGAGGACGGCCGCGAGGTCGAGCGCACCTACGGCTGGCACCGCGGCGACTGGCAGCGCATCACGGGCCGGTCGAACCTCGGCGACGACCTGCCCGAGCTGCGTCCGGGCTGCGGCTCGAAGACGCTCGAGCCCGGCATCGCCGAGGACCTGACGATCCGCTTCGGGCAGACCGGCCTGCAGGCGCGCCAAATCGAGATCGGCGACGCCGAGGACCCGATCGAGGCCTGCTACGAGCGCGGCTGGAGCGACGGCATGCCGGTCGTGCCGCCCACCCGCGCACGCGTGCTGCGCATGCTGCAGGGCACGACGCGCAAGCCCGACGAGGTGATCGGCATGGTGCCGCCCGATCTCGTGCCGTGCACGGTCGAGAAGGTCGCGATCAATGCAGTGCTGGCCGGCTGCAAGCCCGAGTACATGCCGGTCGTGCTGGCGGCGGTCGAGGCCGCGCTGATCGACGAGTTCGGCATGCACGGCCTGCTCTGCACGACGATGTTCGCCGGCCCGGTCGTCATCGTGAACGGCCCGATCGCGCGCCGCATCGGCATCAACTCCGGCGTCAACGCGCTCGGCCAGGGCACGCGCGCGAACGCGACGATCGGGCGTGCGCTGCAGCTCGTGATCCGCAACGTCGGCGGCGGCCGGCCTGGCGAGATCGACCGCTCCACGCTCGGCACGCCGGGCAAGTACAGCTTCTGTTTCGCCGAGGCCGAAGACAGCGCCTGGGAGCCGCTCTCGGTCCAGCGCGGCTTCGTGCGCGAGGCGTCGACCGTCACCTTGTTCGCCGGCGAAGGCGTGCAAGGCATCGTCGACCAGAAGTCGCGCAATCCCGAGTCGCTGGCGCGCAGCTTCGCGCTGAGCCTGCGGGCGGTCGACCACTACAAGCTGGCGATGGCCGGCGACGCGCTGCTCGTCGTCTCGCCTGACCACTGCCGGGTCTTCCTCGAAGCCGGCTGGTCGAAGGCACGCCTGCACGACGAGCTGACCGCGCTGCTCCAGCTGCCTGGCGACGAGATCGTCGTCGGCGCGCAGGGCATCGCCGAGGGCGTGCCGGCCGCGTTCGCCGGCAAGACGATCCCGAAGTTCAGGCCGGGCGGCCTGTTCATCGTTCGCGCCGGCGGCCAGGCCGGCCTGTTTTCCGCCGTCATCGCCGGCTGGGTCGCATCCGGCCCGATCGGCTCCACCCCGGTATCGAAGGAGATCACCGCATGAATGCTGAGCAGATCCTGCTCGACCCCACCTCGGAGCGAACGCCGACCGCGCGCGCCCTGCTGGCGCGGCCGGCCTCGTTCGACGGCCTGACCGTCGGCATCCTCGACATCTCGAAGGCGCGCGGCGACGTCTTCCTCGACCACATCGCGGCCCGCCTCGGCGAGCGCGGGGTCGGCGTCAAGCGCTACAAGAAGCCGACCTTCACCCGACCGGCGCCGACCGAGCTGAAGCAGCAGATCGCGACCGAGTGCAACCTCGTCATCGAAGGGCTGGCCGACTGAGGATCGTGCACGTCGTGCTGTATGCATGACATCGCAGATCTCGAAGGTCGTGGCATTCCCGGTGTCGGCGTCGCATCGAGCGCTTTCATCGAAGCGGCTGCAGTGCAGTCGAAGTCGCTCGGCTTCGATCCCGCACTGGTCTTCGTCGCCCATCCGATCCAGGACCGCAGCGACGCCGAGATGCGCGCGCTCGCCGACCAGGCGCTCGAGCGCATCCTCGGCGCGCTCTCGAAGACCGCCTGATCCGCGCCGGGCCGGCCGTTGAGCGCCGGCCCTCTCCTTCGCTCGCGGCATCGACGGCGGGTCGCGTCCGAGACGGCATGACGGCGAGTTGCTGGCGCCGCGCATGATCGTCGCCACCGCCGGCCATGTCGACCATGGCAAGACGACGCTCGTCAAGGCGCTGACCGGCATCGACACCGACCGGCTCGCCGAGGAGAAGCGGCGCGGCATGTCGATCGATCTCGGCTTCGCGCACGCCGACCTCGGCGACGGCGTGCCGATCTCGTTCGTCGACGTCCCCGGCCACGACCGCTTCATCCGCAACATGGCCGCCGGCGTTGCCGCGGTCGACACCGCGCTGCTCGTTGTCGCCGCCGATGACGGGCCGATGCCGCAGACCCACGAGCACGTCGCGATCCTCGAATGGCTCGGCGTGCCGCGCTGCATCGTCGCGCTGACGAAGATCGACCGGGTCGACGGCGCGCGCGTCGATGCGGCTCGCAGCGAGATCGCGGCACTGCTGGCGACGACTCGCTTCGAGGGTGCTCCGATCGTCGCGGTCTCGGCACCGGTCGGGTCCGGTCTCGATGCGCTGCGCGTCGCGCTGCGCACGCCGGCCGGCGATGCGCGCTCGTCACGCGTCCACGGGCGGTTCCGCTTCGCCATCGATCGCCAGTTCACGCTGGCCGGTGCGGGCACGATCGTCACCGGGACGGTCGTCGCCGGCTCCATCGCGCTTGGCGCGACGTCGACCGTATCGCCGCACGGCGCGAGTGTCCGCGTACGGGGGATCGAAGTGCACGGCCGCGCCGTCGAGACCGCTCACGCGGGCCAACGCTGCGCGCTGAACCTCGCCGGCACAGAGCTCAAACGAGTCGCGATCGCGCGCGGCGACTGGATCGTCGACCCGGTTGCGCATGCGCCGACCGAGCGCCTCGACGTGCGGCTCGGCGCAGCGCGCGACCTCGAGCGGCCGCTCCGCCACGACGCGCCATTGCAGCTGCATCTCGGCGCGGCGGTCGTCGGCGCGCGGCTCGCACTGCTCGAGGCGCGCTCGCTCGAGCCAGGCGGATCGGCGCTTGCACAGCTGATCCTCGATCGGCCAATCGGCGCGCTGCACGACGACCGCTTCATCGTCCGCGACGCGACGCGCAATCGCACCGTCGGCGGCGGGTCCGTGATCGATCCGTTCGGAAGAGTCCGCGGCCGGGCCCGTCCCGATCGTTTGGCGGAGCTCGTTGCGCTCAGCCTGCCGGACGCGGACGCAGCGTTGTCGGCGCTGCTCGAACGGTCGACCGGCCCGATCGATCTCGATCGCTTTGGCCGAGCCCGCAATCTCGATGCAGGCCAGGCTGATCAACTCGTGCGAGGCAAGCAAGCGCTCACGGTCGTGCATGGCGCCGGGGTCGCGGAGGGAGCAGCCGCGATCCCGTCATCGGGAGCGATCGCAACATCGTGGGGCGTCGCGACGATCCGCTGGCGCGGCCTGCTCGACCGGCTCGCCGCGTCACTCGAGGAACTGCACGCCGCCGAGCCGGATCGCATCGGCGCGGCCGAATCCGACATGGCGCGAGCGCTCGGCGCCGACCCGCTGACGCCGCTGGTTCCGGCGGCGCTGGCCGCGCTGCTCGCCGACGGCTCGATCGTGCGCGACGGCTTCTGCCTGCGAAAGCCGGATCACCGGGCGCGACTCTCGGATGCGGATCGGCTCTTGCTCGAGCGCGTCTCGGAGCGATTGCAGGCGGCCGGCCTGCGTCCCCCGATCGTCGGCGACCTGGCCGTCGCACTCGACACGCCGCTGCCAACGCTGCTCGGCGAGCTGGTGTCGCTGGCACGGCGCGGCCACCTGGTGCAGGTGGCGAAAAACCGCTTCTTTCTTCCGGCTACCGTTCGCGCACTCGGCGACCTCGCCCGCGCGCTCGCGGACGAAGTCGGAGCGAGCGGCTTCGACGCCGCCACCTACCGCGACCGCAGCGGCCTCGGCCGCAACCTGACGATCGAGGTGCTCGAGCATCTCGATCGGACGGGCGTAACCCGCTTTCGCGCCGGCCGTCGGCACATGAGCGAGCCGGCGCCCGCAATAATGTGAACGCAAGGAAGAGAAGCGCATCCCGGTGGAGCGCCCGGTCTTCAAAACCGGCGAGGCGCGCCTGGCGGGCCTGGTGGGTTCGACTCCCACTCTTTTCCGCCAACCCCTTCTTTTCTTCGTGAGCCGCCATGCCGATCGACGCCAGTGAGTTCGAATACGCCGGGTTCTGGATCCGGGTCTGGGCCGCACTGATCGACACCTTCCTGGTCGTCCTGATCACGACGCCGATCCTCGGCGCGCTCTACGGCTGGGAATACGGCTGGCAGGCCAGTGAAGCGCCGTTCCGGCCGACCGAATTCCTGATCAGCTGGATCCTGCCGGCGCTCGCCGTCATCCTGTTCTGGCGCTATCGCGCCGCGACGCCGGGCAAGATGGTCATCGGCGCGCGCATCGTCGACGCAAAGACCGGCGAGGCGCCGAGCGTCGCGCAACTGGTCGGGCGCTACCTCGCGTATTTCGTGTCGACGACACCGCTCTGCCTCGGGCTGATCTGGGTCGGCTTCGACCGCCGCAAGCAGGGCTGGCACGACAAGCTGGCAAGCACCGTCGTGATCCGCAGCAAGCGACACGGCAAGGAGCCGGTGCGGTTCGGCTGAGCCGAGCAACGCGCAAGATGCGGAAGGGCGCCGGTCACGGCCGGCCTCTCCATGCGCGAGGGCGGTATTCCGGCCACGGCCGGCTTCTCGATGTCCTCCAGCGGTCGCCGGTCAAGCCGGCTCGGCGACGTCGCTATGCCGAGCAGCTGAATCCCCGGCCAGCAAGGTCTCGAGGCAATGCTCGCGGACGCCGTAGAACGCCTTGATCTCGCGAATCTGCGCCTCGATCGCCGCCCGGTCAGCCCGTTGCGGCCGCTTCACTGCGAGGATCATCTTGTTCTTGCTGGTGTGCTCGAGCGCGACGAACTCGAACACCTGCGTCGCGTAGCCCTCGGCTTCAAGCAGCAGCGCACGCAGGCTGTCGGTCACCATCTCGGCCTGCTGGCCGAGGTGGATGCCGTGCTGGAGCATCGGCTGCAGCAGCGTCGGCGAGCGCATCTGCGGTCGCAGCTGCTTGTGGCAGCACGGAGAGCACAGGATGACTTCGGCGCCGGCCCGCAGGCCCAGATGCAGCGCATGGTCGGTCGCGGTGTCGCACGCGTGCAGCGCGATCATCACGTCGATCGGCCCAGGCTCATGGCTCCGCACATCGCCGGCGATGAAGCGCAGCCCCGCGGCACCGGTGCGCGAGGCCGCACGGTTGCCGAGCTCGACCAGGTCAGTGCGGAGCTCGACGCCGGTCACCTCGGCCGCGCGGTCGAGCGTTCCGCGCAGATGGTCGTGCAGCGCAAAGGTCAGATAGCCCTTGCCGGAACCGAAGTCCACCACCCGCACCGGCGTCTCCCGCGCGGCCAGCGCCGACGTGGCAAAGGCGTGGTCGAAGACCTCGACGAACTTGTTGATCTGCTTCCACTTGCGCGCCATCGACGGCACCAGCCGGCCATCTGCATCGGTGACGCCGAGGTCGACCAGCCAGGGCCGGCCGATGTCGACGAAGCGGCGCTTCGCGCGGTCGTGCGCAGAAGTGACCTCGGCGGCTCCTTCATCCGCAACCTCGCCGGCCACGGCTGAGGCCAGCTTGTGCCGACTCATCCCCGCACCGCCTTTCCGGCTGACCCGCAGCTCGATCGCTTCGCGCGTGGTCTGCAGGTGGGCATGCGCGAAGGCGGCGCCGATCAGCGCATCGATGGCGACGACGGCGTCCTCGACATCGAGGTTCTTCGTGACGTCGCGGGTCGCATGTGTGTACACGAACTGCAACTGGCGCTCGCCGCGCAACAGCACCGGGCGAACCGCGACTCGACGCAGATCGCTGCCCTCGCCGGCGGTCGGGCGAGCCAGCACGAGACGCTCGAACGCGCCGTCCGCGAGCGCTGCGCGCAGCAGCGCGAGGAAGCGCGTTCGCGCGCCGCTCGGGTCCGGTTTGTCGCTAGGATGCGGCGTGCTCACAGGCGGGAGTGATCGATGTTCGGGATTGCGGATTACGGCTCGTTCGTCGTTGCGGTGATTGTCTTCCTGATGATCCCGGGCCCCGGCAACCTGGCGCTGATCACGTCGACCAGCAAGGGCCGGATTCGCGGCGGCCTCGCCGCGACGATGGGCGTGATTGCCGGCGACCAGGTGCTGATGTGGATGGCGGTCGCCGGCGTCGCTGCGCTGCTGACCGCCTACCCGCCGGCCTTCCGCGCGGTGCAGTGGCTCGGCGCCGCGTACCTGGCCTGGCTCGGCTTGCGCATGCTGCTGGCGAAACCGGGCAGCGCGCCGGTGCTCGACATCAAGCCGCACCACTACTTCCAACAGGCCTTGATGATCACCTTGCTGAACCCGAAGGCGATCGTGTTCTACATGGCGTTCTTCCCGCTGTTTGTCGACCCGCAGCAGCACATGGGCCTGCTGCCGTTCGCGGTGATGGCCGCGACGATCGCGGCGCTGACCTTTCTCTACGGCTTGATCGTCGTGCTGCTCACGCACCACCTCGCCGAGCGGCTGCGCGCGAACCCGACGATCTCGGGCGTGCTGCAAAAGCTCGCGGGTGTCTTCCTGATCGGCTTCGGGGTCAAGCTCGCGCTGTCGCGCTGATCAACCTGCGACGAGGGCTCCACTGAGCTCGCGTCGAGACGGGTCAGGGTGTGAACTTGTCCTTCAAGCCGGCCCAGCACTCGGCGTAGCGTTGATCGAGCTGCGGGCTCGCGAGCGCGAACCCGGTCGGGATGAACTTGTAGCGGCTCTCGAACATGAAGGCCAGCGTGTGGTCGAGTTTTTGCGGTGCGAGCGATGCATTGCTCGCGCGCTCGAAGGCTTCTTCGTCGGGCCCGTGCGGCACCATGCAGTTGTGCAGGCTGGCACCACCGGGCTTGAAGCCCTCGGGCTTGGCGTCGTACTGGCCGTGGACCAAGCCCATGAACTCGGACATGAGGTTGCGGTGGTACCAGGGCGGGCGGAAGGTGTCTTCCATCACCAGCCAGCGCGGCGGAAAGATCACGAAGTCGCAATTCGCGGTGCCCGGCGTGTCGCTCGGTGAGGTCAGTACCGTGAAGATCGACGGGTCGGGGTGGTCGAAGCTGATCGAGCCGATCGTCATGAAATTCGCGGTGTCGTACTTCACCGGCGCGAGGTTGCCGTGCCAGGCGACGACGTTGAACGGCGAGTGCTGCATCGACGCGCGCCACAGGTGGCCGCCGTACTTCTTGATGACTTCGTACCCGCCGCTCGTGTCTTCAAATGCCGCCACCGGCGCCTTGAAATCGCGCGCGTTCGCGAGGCCGTTCGAGCCGATCGGGCCGAGTTCGGGCAGACGGAAGTGTGCGCCGTAGTTCTCGCAGACGTAGCCGCGCGATGGCCCCTTGCCGTCATCAGAATCAGGCAACTCGACCTTGAACGCAACGCCGCGCGGCAGCAGCGCGATCTCGCCGGGCTTCACGTCGAGCACGCCCATCTCGGTGACGAGGCGCAGCGCACCTTGCTGCGGCACGATCAGCATCTCGCCGTCGGCATTGACGACCGCGCGGCGCCCCATCGAGCGGCTCGCGAGGTAGACGTGCGCGGCGATGCCGGTCTGCGCTTCGGCATCGCCGTTCGCCGCCAAGGTGCGGATGCCGTCGACGAAATCGCCGTCGACATCGTCGAACGGAATCGGACTCCAGCGCAGCGGCTCGGGTGCCAGCGCGGTGTTCCGGTCGCCCCCGGTCTGCCAGAACGCCTGGCCGTAGGCCTCGTAGCGGCCCGAGACAACGGAAGGCTGGCGCCGGTACATCCAGGTGCGGCGGTTCTCGTGGCGCGGCGCGGTGAACGCGGTGCCCGACAACAGTTCGGGGTACAGCGCCAGCGGCGTCCGTTGCGGGCTGTTGCGGCCTTGCGGCAGCGCCCCGGGGACGGCTTCGGTCGCGTACTCGTTGCCGAAGCCGGTTTGGTAGGTCAGAGGTGTAGTGTTCATGAATTGATTGCTCGAGTGGCGGCCGATTCACGCGCCGCGTCCAGCGCCTGCTTCAGCACGTCCTGCGCGCCGATGTGGTTCGCGAGGAGCAACACGAGGCGGGCGTTCAACGCGTGGCTGTCGGCAGGCGAGAGGTCACGGTGCGCGTTGATCAGCGCCTCGTAGAAATCGTCGGGCGCGCTCAGGTTCGGGTCGGTGATCAGGGTCATCGTGACGGCCTCAATGCAGCGCCAGTGCGCGTTTCAGTGCTGCGTGCAGCGCGTCGGCCGATGGCTGACGCCAGCGCGCGCAGACGTGTTGATCGGGCCGCAAAAGGTACACCGTCCCGGGCAGCATGTCGTAGCGCTCGGCGACCAGGCCGTCGCGGTCGACGAGGCTGTGCAGTGCGTCGGCATGCGCCTCGGTCTCGCAGGTGCGCACGTGCAAGACGCGCAGCGGCGCGAAGCCCTCGGCCGCGTGCCGCAGCTGTGACGTGAGGCCGTTCGCGTCGGCGTCGCCGTAGATCAGCGCCGTGAAGCCGTCGCCGAGCTCGCGCAGCAGCCAGCTCTCGCGCTCGTCGGCGCGCGTCACCGGCGCATCGACGGCGGCCGCACCGGGGCGCATGCGGCCTTCGAAGTGTGCCGAGTCGGGCGTGTTCAGTGCCGAGCCGTCGAGCGTGGCAGGGACCGAAAGACGCCCGCTGTTGACCAAGGTGCGCGCGAACGGGTGATCCTTCGACAGATCGAGAACCGCGTCGCGGAACAGCCGGCTGATCTCGCTCTTCGGCGTGATGAAGTCGGTCGCCCGGGTCGAGTTCAGGATGTTCTCATCGGCCGCGAACTCGCGCTCGTGCGCGTAGGTGTCGAGCAGCGTTTCGCCCGCATGGCCGCCGAGAACCGCAGCGAGCTTCCAGCCGAGGTTGTCGGCGTCCTGCACGCCCGAGTTCGCACCGCGCGCACCGAACGGCGAGACCCCGTGCGCTGCGTCGCCGGCAAACAGCACGCGACCGACGCGAAAATGCGCCATCCGGGTGCACGCGAAGGTGTAGACGCTGGCCCATTCGAGCTCGAACTGGGCGTCTTCGCCCAGCAAGGCCTTGACGCGCGGGATGATGTTTTCGGGCCGCTTCTCGACCTCGGGGTCGGCATCCCAGCCAAGCTGGAAGTCGATGCGCCACACGCCGTCGGGCTGCATGTGCAGCAACACGCTCTGCTTCGGATGAAAGTCGGGATCGAACCAGAACCAGCGCTCGGCCGGCCGGTCAAGCTTCATCTTCACGTCGGCGATCAGGAAGCGGTCGCGGAACACGCGGCCGGTACTCTGCTGACCGGTGAGCTCGCGCAGGGTGGAGCGGCTGCCGTCGCAGGCGACGACGTGGTCGGCGCGCAGTGCGTACGACCCGTCGGGCGTTTCGATCGTCAGCAGCGCCTGGTCGGCGTGCTGCGCGATGCCGACCACCTTGTTCTTCCAGCGCAGGTCGATCAGCGGCAATTCGGCCGCGCGCTGCGCGAGGTAGCCCTCGACGTAATACTGCTGCAGGTTGATGAACGCCGGCCGCGCATGCCCGGGTTCGGCCAGCAGATCGAACTGATAAACCTGCGCGTCGCGGAAGAACACCTTGCCGACATTCCACGACACGCCCTTGTCGACCATGCGCTGGCCGCAGCCGAGCCGGTCGAAGATCTCGAGCGTGCGTTTCGCGAAACAGATCGCGCGCGAGCCGGTCGACAGCGTGTTGTCGTTGTCGAGCAGCACCACGCGCACGCCGCGCTGCGCGAGATCGATCGCGAGCGCGAGGCCGACCGGGCCGGCACCGACC